>JBLMVP010000238.1:0-4381 GCA_050256755.1 Sphingobacteriales bacterium
AGTCATTTTATTATCAACTGCAACTTCATTTTCACAGGACTTTAAAACATTGACTCCTGTAGTAGTTAGTACTTCTTCAGGTCAAATGAATGAAAAAGTATGGTCAGCATTTCAAAGTGATTTTAAAGATGCTAAAAATGTTACCTGGTACAAAAACGAAAAAAACTACATGATCAAATTTGTACTGAATGAAATTGCCCAGCAGGTATTATACAATTCAAAAGGTCAGCAAATTTATCACCTCAGTTACGTGGAAGAATCCGGCATGCCCGCTGATGTTGTTAAACTGATTAAAGCTACTTATTACAGTTACACAATTACACTGGGTATTAAAATAGAACAGGATGGCAAAAATATATGGGTGATAAACCTGGAAGATGCAAATAAATTACTTTTTGTAAGAATAGAAAATAATGAAACCGAATTGGTAAAAGAATTAGAAAAAGCTAATTAACCAACTATAAACTCAGGGAGTCACAATCGATGGATTTACCATCGTAATTGAGAGGTTGTTTTTTTAAGCAGCCTTTTTAATTTCTATACATAAAGAATAAATATCACAAAATAAAATTACCCAATTCTTTAGTCACATTTTTTTCACACCAACCATTATGTCCTCAACAGGCAGGCTATTTTAGTATTTTTGAAAAAATATTTCCCCCTATGCTATGTGTCTTTGCTAAGCGTTACAGCTTTTTATTTGGCATCCTGCTGATGAACTGTTGTTTTCTTACGGCTCAAAACAGTTCTAAATCAAAATTTAAAAATTCTGCTGTATATGCCGGTATTGATGTTGGTTCAAAAGGTGTAAAACTCAGTTTGCTTGAAATTGGACAGAATGCTAAAAAAAGCGGTGCCTTTAATATTTTAAAAGACAGCTCAATAAATACTGATTTCATTTCATTTACCGAGGCTACTTTCCAGGCCACCCTTCTGGCTATGCATGGCCTTTATAATTCCTCGGTTGTAGATTACAAACTTCCATCACAAAAAATCTTTACGGTTATTAGCAGCGGTGTAAAGATTCAGTCAGAAAAAGAAAATAAAACGCAATGGGTAACCCGGCTCATTGATTCCTTTAGAGTAAAAATAAAAGATCCCAATCGCCAGGTTCCCGTTATTGATGTTCAGCAGGAAGCCATTCTTTCTCATTTGGGCATCGTTCCCGAATCCCGCCGGTATGCTACTTTTTTAATTGACATTGGCAGTGGTAACAGCAAGGGTGGCTATTTCTATAATACCAATACAAAAGATTTTAAATTGTTTCAGTTAGGATGGGGAACAAAAAGCACTGCCAACGCTGCAGAAAAAAGATGTGAGGAAGATAGAAGCCTTACCAATTATTATAAACAATTGGGAAGAACATTAACCGGGGCAGAACAGGGAGAAATTATTTACCGGGTAAATGAAAGCGGCGGTTACCCTATGAGCGATTACATTGCTTTTAGCGGCGGAATTTCCTGGGCGATAGCCACTTTAATTTCACCGGAATTGATTAATAATTCTGTTGTACCGGTTACTTATGATGATGTGGCAAAATTCAGCGAACGTATTTATAAAAATTATTCTTCACTTACAGATGCAGCCATTATTACCTCAATAAAAGATAATGCTATTGATAAACCCAATGTTGCCAAAGAAGTAAAAAGAGTTAATGGTGTTTTTGATCAGCGTTCTTTAATGGCTGGTGCTGGTTTGTTGCTTAAAATAATGCGCCAGTTTGAAGGACTTTATGAAAAAAAGGAATTCTTCCTTGTTAAAAATGGCCAGGTGGGATGGATTTCGGCATATGTGGATGAAACAATTAATAAACAGTAACCTCTTAAACCCCGGGATTTGTGATTAATTATGGAACAAAATACAAGAGATTCTAAATCATTATTACTGCTCTTATTTCCAATAGGACTTTTATTCCTTTCTTTAGTGGTATTATTCGGATTAGGATTCCGTTTTTATTTCAAAGGCCAAAATACCGCACCGGCCACTGTTATTATTAACAAAGATTCCGCTTCTGTTGCTATTGGCGTGAGAGATTCATTGCAAAAAATTTATACCGCTACTATTAATGAATTGGACAACCGTTTAGATTCCATCTGGAATAATACTGATACCCTTGCCGGCAACCTTGATATTAAATTGAACGAATTTTATAAACTGAGAAAAGAAATTACTTCTATTTTAAAAACCGGCAGTAACAGAAATGATTTTGGATTAGCCAGTCAAAAAATTGGAGAACTTCAACAGAAGGTAGAAGAACTAAGCCGCCGTAACCAGGATGTAGAAAATGAAAACAAAAGGCTCAATGATATACTGGTACAATTAAAAAATAATCCCAAAAATTCTGAACCGGTAGCCGTGCGAACAATTGCAGATAATAAACCAGTGGTTGAAAAAAATACAACAGCATCTTCAAATACTGTACCTGTAAGTTTTACTGCATCAGACATTCGACTGGCTGCAGTTAAACTAACAGATGATAAAGAAGAAGAAACTGCTAATGCAGAACAAACTCAAAAACTGGTAGCTACTTTCGTAGTTAAAAACAATTTCAGCCAGTTTAATAATACAGAAGTAGATGTAGTAGTGGTGCAACCAGATGGACAGGTACTACAACCTTCTGCCTGGGAAACCGGCACCTTTAATACTCCCGAAGGAAAAAAAGTTTATTCCGGAAAGATGCGGTTCGAATATTCTAAAGGAGAAAACAAGCGTTTAAGGCTTTCTTTATCGGCAGAAAAATTTCAGCAGGGAAATTATATCATGCATTTGTACCACAATGGCACCCTCATTGGAAAAACAGTAAAGCAGTTATCGTAAAAATATCCTCCAAACTACCCACATAACAATCCCCCTTTATTTCCTGTTTTTACCTTAATTTCGGCACTCGATTGAGACTATTTATTACAATTTTTAATTATAACTAATTGTTATGGCAGAAGTGATTCGCATGCCGCTACTTAGCGATACCATGACGGAAGGAAAAATAGTGAAGTGGAACAAAAATGTTGGCGATAAAGTAAAAGGGGATGATGTATTAGCAGAAGTTGAAACCGATAAAGCCACCATGGAAGTAATGGGTTATGCCGATGGAACTTTATTATATGTGGGTGTGCCAGAAGGTCAGGCTGCTAAAGTAAACGACATTATTGCTATCGTAGGAAAAGTGGGGGAAGATTATTCTTCTTATTTAGGATCTGAACCAGCAGCCTCTGCACCTGCACCAGTTGCTACCCCAGTTGTTTCTGCGCCAACAGTTACTCCTGAACAATTAGGAGCTACTGTAATAAGAATGCCCTTATTAAGTGATACCATGACTGAAGGAAAGATTGTGGCCTGGAATAAAAAGGTAGGTGATAAAGTTAAGGGTGATGATAACCTCGCGGATGTGGAAACAGATAAAGCAACGATGGAAGTAATGGGTTATGCGGATGGGACTTTATTATATGTTGGAGTGCCGGAAGGACAAGCTGCAAAAGTAAATGACATTATTGCAATAGTTGGTAAAGAGGGAACTGATGTTACTGCATTACTGGCATCACTAAATAATCCATCTGCTCCTGCAGCATCTGTTTCGGCTACAGCTCCCGCTACTATTGCCCCAGCAGCTACTTCAGCGCCGGCAACAACTAATACTGGTAATGGAAGAATTAAAGCGTCTCCATTAGCCAAGAAGTTAGCACAGGAAAAAGGTATTGACTTACATGCTTTGCAGGGAAGTGGTGATGGCGGAAGAATTATTAAAAAGGATGTTGATACTTATACTCCGGCAGCATCTCAGATTGCAGCACCAACTGCTGCAAAACCTGTTCCTGCAACTGCCGCAGTACCAACTTTCGCACCTTTAAGTGCTGAAGAAGGTTATACAGATCATACTAATTCATCTATGCGTAAAACTATAGCCCGCAGGCTGGGTGAAAGTTTATTCAGTGCACCGCATTTTTATCTTACCATGGAGTTGATAATGGATAATGCGATGGCTGCCCGTACACAAATGAATGAAGTAAGCCCGGTAAAAATTTCTTTCCAGGATATGATGATAAAAGCCTGTGCAATGGCTTTGAAAAAACACCCCGCCGTAAACAGCAGCTGGATGGGAGAGTTTATCCGTCAATGGCACCATGTACATATTGGAAGCGCTGTAGCAGTTGAAGATGGATTGATTGTTCCGGTTATTCGTTTTGCCGATCAGAAATCTTTAAGCCAGATTGCTGCTGAAGCAAAAACATTATATGGTAAAGCAAAGGATAAAAAACTGCAACCAAATGAATTTAGTGGTAATACATTTACCATTTCTAATTTGGGCATGATGGATATTGATGAATTTACTGCGATCATCAATCCGCCGGACAGCTGCATTCTTGCAGTAGGAAGAATTAAAGAA
>JBLMVP010000239.1:0-2643 GCA_050256755.1 Sphingobacteriales bacterium
CCAGATAAAATCATTGATGGCAGTAAATGCATTTCTTATTTCACCATTGAACTAAAAGAGATGCTGATACCGGCTGAAATGAAAAATAAGTTTGAGAACTGGATGTTTGGTTGTGATATCTGCCAGGATGTTTGTCCCTGGAACAGATTTTCAAAACCTACAAATGAAATTGAGTTTACTCCATTGCCTGAAATCCTTAATCTTTCCACCAAAGAATGGGAAGCAATGACTGAGGAAAAATTTAAAATGATATTCAAACATTCACCGCTAAACCGGAGTAAACTCAAGGGTATTCAAAGGAACCTGAAATTTCTGCAAGGCTAATGAGAATTATTAAACTGCCAGCCGATCTTAAATGCAATACGTCTTAAATGATAAGAATAATCTTGTTCTAATGGCTCACAAGGAGGGTTTATACAGAATACCTGCGTTTCTGTTTTCTGCTTAATGTACTTGTAAGCATAGCCAAGGCTGAATAAAAGATTATTAGCTTGCCTTTTCCCTAACGCAGTTGAAAAACCAAAAGAACCATTCCAATATAAACCTGGTTTGAATTCACTGCCTATCTCGTTCCATGCCGGTCGAATATTATTTTTCTCCCATACAAAGTTCATACCTCCATCGCCCTGTACAAAAAAGCTATTGGAGCTTGATGAAAGATAACGGGCAACAGAAAAATAAACAGGTACTGACCGGAAATAATATTCATCAATACCGGTTCCCAAACCACCATACCATTGATTCACTCTGAATCCATTGATGCTGTGGATTTGAAAAGATGTACCGTATTGACCTTCAGTTATACCAGCGGCAACCTGTGAGCTGAAATGCTGAAGTAATGAACTTTTCTTTTTTACTTCCTGCCCTGTCAGCTGAAGCTGAACAAGACAGACAATAATTATTAAAAAAGTTTTGGTCATAAAATTCCTTTTTCAGATTAAATTATTTTCCCACTGTGATCTTACTAAGCTGAAAAATATTGGAGCTATTCGAATAATCAAATTGATATAATCCTTCTTTAGCAACGAGCATTAACTTTTTATTCCAGGCGATCACATCGTAAGTCTCAAGGTTATTGATCTTTTTTATTAACCGCAGGTTATTTACATCAGCAGCATTGTATATTTTCAAACCGTCACGTCCATCACATATAAACAGGAGATTACCATCTTTTGCCAGACCAAAAGGATTTGTCATTCCGTAGGTTTTAGTCAACATGGGATGACTAAGATCCTGTACATTAACTATATCCAGTTCATTATTTGTTCCTGCACAAAAACTTCCCGCCCGCAAGGTGATGTATGCATAATTGTCATCGGCAACAACCGGATCACATGCACGGGCATGAGCAAACATACCTGTACCCTCTCTCACTGGCGCAGTGGGGTTTGAAATGTTGTAGATAAACATACCCGCAGAGGCACCAAGAAAAAGCCTGTCTTTAAATGGATAAATGGTTTCTATATCCCACCCGGCCTGCATTTGCGATGCAAGTAAAGGATCATTTGTATTGCTGATATTAAAAATATTCAAAGTGCTCCGGTTAACTGCATACATATAATCATTGATGATGGTAAACCTGGACATAGAACCGGCGATACCAACGGTTGGTGCGGAAGCAGCACTGCTTGCTCCGCTTACAGTAGCTGATGATAAAAGCATAACATCAGACCGAAGCCATCGGTTAGTTACCGGTGGAGTTGCATCTATGCGTTCAGTGATCTTTCGTTCGACCCAATCAACAATTACTTTATTGCTGTCTGCAACAAATGTCCCGTTGGCATAAACTCTTTCCGGAAATACTCTTGGAATTACCTTCTTAAGTGTTGCGTTCAGCGGGTTGGCAATGTCAATTACAACCATATCGGTAAACAGATCCGCATACAGCGTATTTCCTCTTACCGCTATATCCACATTACCGGGTACATTAATAAAAGCCTTGATCACCGGACTGGATGGGTTGCTATTGTCAATAATGTGAATGCCTTTATTAACCTCATTCAGAAAAATATAGTTACCATAAAAATAGATCTTGCCAGGGTTCTTAATTGCTGAGGGGGTGCTGCTTTTTATTTCTGACAGTACCTCAGATTTTGTTTTATAAACAGGCTCATATACCCAGTAGGTTTTTTCTATCTTATCTTTTAAGCATGATTGGAAAAACCAGCTTATAAGGAATACAATTACGGGAGCAGCTATTTTTCTCATAACAGGGGTTTTGAGTTTGACAACGGATCGTAAACAACCGTTGCCTGCCCGTTCCGAATTTTTTAATTATGTAAATTCAGACGAGTACATTCAGGCGGGCACTATTTCCTGAAATTAAAAATAATCGTTGACTGCAACCCTGCAAAAAAGAGATACTTCTTTTTATCAAACGGATTATCAAGCAAGCTGTTTATATGTAAATCTATAACAGGCCCAAGAGTCCATTGGAGTTTTTGTTTGTTGACAATTGTACGGTTTAAACCGGCTGATATTCCGAACTGTGTTTTATTAAAAAGTTTTTTACTGCGGTAATAAATCCCACCAGCTGCAGTATCATAAACCAGTGCTTTACTGCCAAACATCCAACCGGTCTTGAAGCCAAATTGAAGTGTAAACGGATTAGTTTCGTTTTTATTCAACCTTAAGTTATAATAA
>JBLMVP010000240.1:0-2676 GCA_050256755.1 Sphingobacteriales bacterium
TCAAAAAGGTATATTGACTTCTACATCAGAGAAAAAAGAAACGCCTGAAGGTTTATGGACTAAATGCCCAAATTGTAAATATACCTGTACCATAACTGAATTAGAAGAATCATTGTATACCTGTCCCAAATGTAATTTTCATCACCGCATTGGAAGTGCAGATTATTTTGATATTTTGTTTGATGACAAACAATACACTGAATTATTTTCAAATATCCGCTCAATAGACTATTTAGGTTTTACTGATTTAAAACCATATAAAAAGAGGCTCGAAGAAATCTGGAAGAAAAGCAACCTTCATGATTCTATCAGTGTTTCTATAGGGAAAGTAAAAGGCAATGATTTGGTGCTGGCCTGTATGGATTTTGAATTTATTGGTGGATCATTGGGAAGTGTAATGGGCGAAAAAATTTGCCGGGCAATTGGTTATGCTATTGAACACAGGATGCCTTTTATGATTATAAATAAATCCGGAGGGGCAAGAATGATGGAAAGCGCTTTTTCATTGATGCAACTGGCAAAAGTTTCCGGTAAACTTTCACAATTGACAGATGCACGTCTTCCTTATATTTCTTTATCAACAGACCCAACTTTTGGAGGTGTTACTGCTTCCTTTGGTATGCTGGGCGATTTAAATATTGCTGAACCCGGTGCTTTAATCGGTTTTGCAGGTCCCAGGGTAATTAAAGAAACAATTAAAAAAGATTTACCTGAAGGTTTCCAGCGCAGTGAATTTTTACTGGAGAAAGGATTCCTTGATTTTATTATTGATAGAAAACATTTGAGAAATAAGGTTAGCACACTCCTTTCTTTATTCAAAAATTAATTTTTATAATAAATACTTGAGAGGAGGTATTTTTGCCTCCTCTTTTATTTTATGGCTGAATTAAAAAACCGCTCCGCATTTCACGAATACTTCATTGAAGACAGCTTCAATGCAGGGATGGTATTAACCGGCACGGAAATAAAGTCCATACGTATTGGTAAAGTAAGCTTTAGTGATGCTTATTGTTATTTGCATAAGGGTGAATTATGGATTAAAGGTTTGCATATTGCTGAATATTCTCATGGCACCGTTTATAATCACGACCCGCTGAGAGAAAGAAAACTCCTGCTTACCAAAAAAGAATTAAGGAAAATAGAAAACAAAACAAAAGAAAAAGGCTATACCATCGTTCCTTTAAAAATATTTTTGAATGAAAAGAATTTTGCCAAAATAGAAATTGGCCTTGCAAAAGGAAAAAAACTCCACGATAAAAGAGATACGTTAAAACAAAAAGATGCAGAAAGAGAGATGAAGAGATTTATAAAATAAATAAGGCCGGAATAAATCCGGCCCCTTATTTTATTCAAACAATTCAGGCTGCTTATCCTCTCCCTTTACTTTCTCCCATTCCATTTCAATACTCTTGCTGTAATCAGCCAGCTTCGCTCCCACTGCTTTCCAGCCCATTACTTCAGCGACTTTAGTAATTTTAATTTTCGCTTTAAGTATTTGCTGACCACGGCCGCTTTGCATGGCAAGTATTGGTTCATCAGCAGTAGTAACCGCTGCTACATAATTACCTTCCCCCTCTTTTATAAAAAAGAATTTATTTTTTAATGTAGATGTTTCAATCTTAAACCGCTTTACATTGTACTGGTACTTTTCAGTATCCAAATACACTGCGGTAATAATTTTTTCAGGATTGAATTTCTGTATAAAAATTACATTCTCCGGGTCAAGCTTTTGCGTTAATTCCTGGTCGGTTATTTCGTAGTTACCATCTTTATAAACCACCAGTATTTGTTCTTCGGGTTGAAAAGTTCCCAGGTATTGCCCTTTCTCATCTGTATTCAATCTTCCAAACTGGTCATCAAACCAAAGTTTCCTTCCGCTTAAAGTTGACTTACCTGCTTCTTTTAATTTAACAGATTTAATAGGATACTTGGTAACCTGGTTACCCATACTACTACGCCCTTTTATCTCGAGTGTTTCAAAATAAAATTCCAATTCTTTATTTCTGGCACTGCTGCCTGGACTCAAATTAATCTTCACTACTTCCGCTTCACCATTTGGGTTAGCGGTGAAATAATGTATTTTACTTTTATCATCGCCCTTCGTTAAATCGTACTCTTTATCTCTGGTAACACCGGTAACATTAAAACGTTTGGCATAACTCACTCCGGATTTTCCATCCACATAAATCATGTTGTAAGTAGTACGTTCATCATTTTTCTGAAAGATTGCCAAATGAATAATGTCTTTGCCGATGTAAGATTTATCCTGTACTTTCACCACTTTCATAATTCCCCGCTTGGTGAATACAATAACATCATCCAGGTCTGAACAATCACAAACAAATTCATCTTTCTTCAAGCTTGTCCCCACAAAACCATCTTCACGGTTTACATATAATTTGGTATTGGCAATAGCAACTTGCTTGGCCTGTACTGTTTCAAAGAGTTTTATTTCAGTTTTTCTTTCCCTTCCTTTTCCATATTTCTTCAACAGACCTTCATAATAGGCCACTGCGTAATCAACCAGGTTTGCCAAATCATGTTTCACCTGTTTAATATCTGCTTCTAATCCTTTTATCTGCTCATTTAGTTCATCAATATCTAATCGGTAAATGCGGCGTACAGGTTTTTCTGTCAGCTTAATAATATCTTCTCTTGTAATATCCCTGCGCAATT
>JBLMVP010000241.1:0-5489 GCA_050256755.1 Sphingobacteriales bacterium
CCAGGCCATGGGGAGGATTTTTCGTAATTGATGAAACACAGGCAGCTCAGTTTGCCCAAAACTATTTTCCTGATGAAGACTTTAATTCATTAAAACTATCAAACAAGTTAAGTCCAAAAATTCTTTTAGTGGCTCCCGGAAAAAGATTGAGCTGGCAATATCATCATCGCCGTGCAGAAATATGGAAATGTATTGGAGGAACAGTTGGCGTTATTACCAGCGATAATGATGAAGAAAAAATGCAGCACACTTTGAAAGCAGGAGATATTATAAAATTGAAACAGGGAGAACGTCACCGCCTGGTGGGCCTTGAGGATTGGGGTGTAATAGCAGAAATCTGGCAACATACCGATGCGGCTAATCCATCTGATGAAGAAGATATAGTAAGGGTGCAGGATGATTTTGGAAGGTAGATTTTTTAGTGTTTTGCCGCTGATAAAATCACAATAGCGAAAAATAAAAAGCTGATAACCCTTACTCATTTAGTTTACCGGTCAGTATCCTTAACAACAGAAGTTGAATTACCTCTTATATGGTTGGTGGATACAACAGCTATTGAAGAAAAATGAAACAAAAATCCTTTTTTTTTTATTTCCCGTTTAGAAATGGCTTTCGACCTTTGGTTTAGGGCTTCACTTGCTGCACGAGTCCCGCTTCTCCAGGGGATTACGAAAAGGAAGGAGCGTATGACGCTTTGATTGGGCTAACAATTGTTATCTTTGCCCCGCATTTTTAAATCTTTAAATAAGAAATCTTGAAATTATAAATCATATGAAAGAAGTTGTAATTGTATCCGCCGTAAGAACTCCTGTAGGCAGTTTCGGTGGTTCATTAAAAAGTTTAAGCGCTACACAACTGGGAGCTATTGCTATTAAAGGAGCTTTGGAAAAAGCCGGTCTTCAGCCCAATCAAATCCAGGATGTATTAATGGGTTGTGTTATACAGGCCAACCTTGGCCAGGCACCTGCAAGACAGGCAGCTAAATTTGCCAGCTTGCCTAATGAAGTAAATTGTACAACAGTAAATAAAGTTTGTGCCAGCGGCATGAAAGCCATTGCACTGGCAGCACAAAGTATTGCCCTTGGTGATGCTGATATTGTAGTGGCAGGTGGTATGGAAAGTATGAGCAATGTTCCGTTTTATGCAGACAGCCTTCGCTGGGGAAATAAGTATGGTAATGCTTCTTTAATTGATGGATTGGCTAAAGATGGTTTAACGGATGTATATGATGGCAAAGCGATGGGTAATGCTGCTGAACTTTGTGCAAAAGAATGTGGTATTAGCCGTGAAGACCAGGATGCATTTGCTGTTGAAAGTTATAAACGTTCACAGGCAGCTTGGGAAAAAGGTTTGTTTGCCAATGAAATAGTTCCGGTTGAGATACCTCAGCGTAAAGGAGAGCCTGTTGTGTTTGCCAAAGATGAAGAACCCTACAATGTAAAGTTTGATAAAATACCTTCATTAAATCCTGCCTTTCAAAAAGACGGAACTGTAACTGCTGCCAATGCATCTAATATGAATGATGGGGCAGCCGCTTTGGTATTAATGAGTGCTGATAAAGCAAAAGAATTAGGATTAACGCCCATTGCTAAAATAAAAGCTTATGCAGATGCAGAACAGGCTCCGGAATGGTTTACTACCACACCATCAATAGCTGTACCCAAAGCCGTTGCTAAAGCAGGTTTAAAAATGGAAGACATCAGTTACTGGGAATTAAATGAGGCATTTGCCGTAGTGGGAATTGAGAACAGTAAGAGAATGAAACTTGATCCATCTAAAGTAAATGTACATGGTGGTGCTGTTTCAATTGGTCATCCGTTGGGTTGCAGTGGTGCTAGAATAATTGTTACACTTATCAATGTACTAAAGGCCAATAAAGCAAAATATGGCGCTGCCGGCATCTGCAATGGAGGAGGAGGCGCAAGTGCGATGGTGATTGAGAATATATAGAAGATAGCATTCAGAATATTAAATATAAAAGAGCTCAGGATATCCTGAGCTCTTTTATTATAATTAATTGAATTGGTATAATATTACTGTTTCATTTGTTTTACTAAAGCAGTATATACCGGTAAGTGATCGCTGCAACCATCATTCCATTCATCACCTGACCAACTTCGCTTGGGATATCCTTAATACTTTACCATCATGTTCAATTTAAAATTAACGTAACAGATACAGGCGTTAAAAAAGCCCCACAATTGTGAGGCTTCGTTTTTTATAGCGTAATAAGTTTTTTATTCCACTTTAGTTATCTTAAGCATATTGGTTGGTAAATGTAACTGAACAGGAGTGCTTCCTGTGCTTACAACAATACTGCCGCTTGAAATAAATCCTCTTTCTTTTAAAATCTGTATCTGGTCAAATATGATGCCGTCCAGGCTTTCTTCTTCATTGTAAAAGAGTGCTCTAACACCCCAACTGAGGCTTAACTGGTTTACCAGTGTTTCTTCCTTAGTGAAAATAAATAAAGGAGCTTTGGGTCTGTAGCTGCTAAGCATAAATGCAGTGTAGCCACTTTGTGTCATTCCCACTAATGCATCAGCATTAACGTCCTGAGAAATTTTACAGGCATTATAACAAATGGCATCACTTAAGAAAGAAGGAGAGTGAGGTTGTGGTTCCAAATCATCTTCCCTGTCATAACGGTATTCTTTCTTCTCCACTTCCTGAATGATTTTAACCATGGTTTGTACTACCAACACGGGATGCATACCAGTAGCAGTTTCGCCGCTCAGCATTACTGCATCAGCGCCTTCAAGCACAGCATTGGCAACATCAGTAGTTTCGCTGCGGTTTGGCTTTACACGATCAATCATACTCTCCATCATCTGTGTTGCTACAATTACTGGTTTAGCACGATGTATACATTTGCGGATAAGATCTTTCTGTATTAAAGGAACCTGTTCAACCGGTAATTCAACACCCAAATCACCACGGGCAATCATGATGCCATCACTCTCAAGAATAATATCACGGATATTCACCAGTGCCTCCGGCTTTTCTATTTTGGCAATGATTTTTGTTTTACTTTTTCTTTCATTCAGTTTACTGCGCAGGCCAACCAAATCATTTACACTGCGTACAAATGAAAGAGCTACCCAGTCTAATTGCTGATCAATAATAAATTCTAAATCGGCTAAATCTTTTTCAGTGAGTGCAGGCAACGAAATTTTAGTATCCGGCAGGTTGATTCCTTTTTTTGAAGAAAGAATTCCGCCTAAGGTTACCAGCACCTTTACGTTACCATTTTTTTCTATATCCTTTACTACCACTTCAAGTTTGCCATCATCAATTAAAATAATGTTCCCAATTTTTACATCCTGGTGAAGATTGGGATAGGATACATAAATTTTTTCTTTAGTACCTATTAGCTTTTCATTAGTGAATGTAAGAACATCACCTTCATTAACCTGGATACCGCCATTTTCCATTTCACCTACACGGAGTTTTGGTCCCTGTAAATCTCCAAGGATGGCAATATTGAACGGTTCATTTTTATTTATCTGGCGGATATATTCAATAATCTTTGCTTTGTCTTCATGAGCACCATGTGAAAAGTTTAATCGGAAAACATTTACTCCGGCTTTAACCAGTCCAAGTAATTTATCATACGTATCGCAGGCAGGCCCAACCGTAGCAACAATTTTTGTTCGGTGTGCAGAATGCTCAATGCCGGCCTGTTTGTCCATTTCTTCGTGAGTGTACTTGGAAATATTCTTACTCATACCTGTATCCCTAAAGGGACCTTCCCACGCACAGTCCTTTAGTTTTATTTTTATTATAAAATAAATAATACCTAACTGGAAGGGAGAAACGTGGAAATTAATTCCCCCTTCAGGGGGTTAGGGGTTGTTAGCTTGCCAGTATCTTTACAATCTTCAACCATTCATCGCTGATTTTTTGTTTGGCTTTAATTGCCTTATCGAGCGGTGTATAATGAATCTTATTATTTAAAATACCAATCATGTTATTATGCAGCTTGCCGGTTTCATCTATCAGGGCTTCTACCGCAGCATAACCCATACGGCTGGCAATTAAACGGTCTATACAACTGGGCGCACCTCCTCTTTGAATGTGGCCAAGAATAGCCACTCTTGTTTCAGCCATTGGCAAACGTTGTTTAACCGCTTTTGCTACTTCATTGGCACCACCAAAATCATCACCTTCTGCTACTACAATCATATTCACCAGTTTTTTTCTTCTTTCTTTTTCTTCAAGCGAAGCCAGCACATCTTCAATATCTGTTTTTCTTTCCGGGATAAGAATATGTTCAGCACCGGTAGCAATTCCGCTATGCAATGCAATATAACCTGCATCACGGCCCATTACTTCAATTATAAATAAACGGTCATGCGCATCAGCTGTATCACGAATTTTATCAATACATTCAACGGCAGTGTTTACGGCCGTATCAAAGCCAATAGTAAAGTCGGTACCGGCAATATCTTTATCAATTGTTCCCGGTAAACCAATACAGGGAATATCAAACTCGTTGGAAAACTTTTGTGCACCACGAAAGGAACCATCACCACCAATAATTACTAATCCGTCAATACCATGTTTCTTTAAATTTTCGTAAGCCTTTTTGCGTCCTTCGTACTCAAAAAATTCTTTACAGCGGGCAGTTTTTAAAATAGTGCCACCCCGCTGAATGATATTCGCAACACTTCTTGAATGCATGGGTACAATATCATCATCAATCATTCCCTGGTAACCCCGCATAATTCCAAAAACCTCTAGTCCATGGTACAGACCGGTACGAACAACTGCCCTGATACAAGCATTCATACCAGGAGAATCACCACCTGAAGTAAGCACGCCAATATTGGAAACTTTTTTGCTCATCTGTTCAATTAATCTTGATTTTATTTAAATATTCTTCAAATGGCGATAACAAACATTACACTTTCAACAATAATAACATTAGTTGAGGGTCAAAAATAAGGAATACAAACGAAAAAAGGACGTATTAAAGCTTATTATAAAGCAAACGGATGTTAGTGATTGCTGTTAATATCAGGGAATAATAATAAATTGAAAACGCTTGCAAAAGCAGTAGTTATCTGTTTGGTGAAATAGTATATTATCGCCAAATAAAAGAAGCTGACTTATTAACTATGGGTGATAAAATATTGTATATATGGACAAGGTTTTAATTACAGGTTCAAATGGTTTATTAGGGCAGGAGTTGGTTAAACAATTTTTGGCAAAAGGGTATTTTGTAATTGGTGTATCAAAGGGGCCATTACGTTTTGCTGTTGATTCTTCTTTCTTTAAATATTATTCAGTTGATATTACAAATGATTTTGAATTGCCTGATATACTAAGCAATGAGCAACCTGGTGTACTTATTCATACTGCTGCAATGACGCAGGTAGACGAATGTGAATTAAAAGAGAAAGAATGTTTTGAAATTAACCAGCATGGAACAGTGCATGTTTTAGCCGGAGCAGAAATGTATTGTTCTTTTATCATTCATATTTCAA
>JBLMVP010000242.1:0-6546 GCA_050256755.1 Sphingobacteriales bacterium
ACAGGGAAACAGTGTTGCCACAGCAGATTTGGAAATAGGACTAGACACAATCCGCCGGCGCAGTGACGGTTTATTACAGTTTGCAGAACCCTACAGCAACTTAAATAAAATAACCACCCCCAATCTTAAAAAAGTTTATGTGAGGGATTTGTTTGAAAACCTGCACCAGTTAATGCAGCCAACACTGGATGAAAAAAATATTGAGCTGGATATAATACTAAAGGATCCTGATCTTTCTTTAATGGTTGACACCAATTTAATTGAACAGGTATTAATTAACCTGGTGGTAAATGCTATTGAAGCAGTGAAAGAAAAACCGGAAGGAAAAATTCAATTATCAGCTTATATCACACCTAATAATAAAGGGATAATTAAGGTAGCCGACAATGGCGGAGGAATACCTGATGATGTAATTGATAAAATATTTATTCCCTTCTTTAGTACAAGAAAAACGGGAAGTGGTATTGGCTTAAGTTTATGTAAACAGATTATGATGCTGCATAAAGGTAATATACAGGTGCAAAGTGTTTTGGGAGAAGGAACGGTGTTTACATTACAATTTTAATTACCAATCCCCACCAGCGCCGCCACCACCAAATCCCCCACCGCCAAAACCACCAAAGCCCCCGCCACCGGAGCTTCCGCCGCCACCCCAGCCTCCTCCACCTCCCCCGGTAGGCAACCACCATATTGGCGGAGTAGTGTTTCCATAACCTCTGCGGCTCAGCATTCCACCGCCACCTTTGCGGTTATTAATTACAATAAAGATGATAATGAAAATTATTACCCAAAATAAAATCCCTCTGCCTGAACGGCCATCACCTCTTTTATTATATCCTGCAGGTGCTTTGTATTTTCCTGCCGCTGCCAGGATGATGGCATCTATACCATTATCAAAAGCCCGGAAATAATCATTCCCTTTTAAATTTGGGATTACTTCATTATCTAAAATCTGTTTAGCAGTTATATCAGGTATTGAACCTTCTAATCCGTAACCTGTTGCAATAAAAACTTTTCGTTTAGTATTATCTTTACTGCGATACACAACAAATACAACCCCATTATTAAATTCTTTGCCGCCTACACCCCATTTTCTTCCTAACTCAACAGCAAAATCATCAATATTGTAATCGCCAATATTATCTGTTGTATAAATTAGAATTTGCGTGGAGGTGCTGTCATCGTAAGCAACTAATTTTTGTTCCAGGTGTTCCCGTTGCGTTTCAGTAAGCAAATTCAAATTATCATTGACCAGTTTTGGCGGATTCGGTGGATTAGGAATTACAGATTCTTGCGCCACTGCTGCCAGCGTAAAGAAGAAAAATATGAATGTTATTAATTGCTTCATTGTTATACCAAAAAGCGGAGATTAACTCCGCTATAATTATTTTCCAAAAACTATTTCATCAGGCAATTCATTTTTATCATCACTGGCGTAAGGAAAATGCTGATAAAGTGCATTACCTATTTCCGTAACAATGCCCGCTAACCCGTCTCCATAATTCTGTCCTTTGAATAACGCTATCATTTTCTCCACTTCGGTTTTCCAAAATACTTCACCCACTTTCCGGTGAATACCTTCATCACCATACACAGCCAATTGCCGGTCTTTAACAGCAATATAAAGCAGTACTGCATTGTGTTCATCGGTTTTATCCATCTTTAACCCAAAGAAAATTTCTTTTGCCCTGTCCAATGGATTTAAAAAACGGCAACGGCTTTCTACAAATACCCTTATCTCTCCGCTGGTTCTTTTTTCTGATTGCCGGATGGCAGCAATGATTTGTTCTTTCTCTTTTTCAGAGAAAAAATCTTCCGACTTTTTAAATAATCCAAACCAGCTCACTTTGATAAATTAAATTTTACTTCAGGTGCAGTAGCTGCACCAATATCTGCTTTAAATCCTTCCTTCACAGCAAAGCCAAAAAGTTTTGCCGCCAGGTTGGATGGAAATTTTCTTACTGATTGATTGTATTGATTTACTTGTTCATTAAAATCTTTTCTTGCCACTTTAATTCTTCTTTCTGTTCCTTCTAATTGTGTTTGCAAACCAATAAAGGCCCTGGTTGATTTTAAATCGGGATAAGCTTCAATCAATGCAATCAAACGATTCATGGAATTTGCCAGTTCGCCCTGTGCTTTTTCCTGTGCTGTGTAATTTTCAAAATTAACACTACCCCCAATAATGGAACTAGCTTTTGCCCTGGCTTCAGCAATTTGCTCCAATGTTTGTTTTTCAAAATTGGCAGAGCCCTGAACAATACTAACGAGGCTTGGCACCAAATCCGTACGGCGCTGGTAAGTGTTTTGCATTTCGCTCCAGGCAAGTTTAACGGCTTCTTCTTTTTTAATAAACCTATTGTAAGAGGTGAAAAGAAATACCACTATTACCAATAAAGGAACGAGTATAAAAAGAATTCGTTTCAACTATCTGATTTATTTTTTTTCGAAATCTACCTTTGGTGCTTTTTCACTACCGGCCTCTGCCTGGAACCCTTCTTTTACTTTAAAGCCAAACATACCTGATAATAAATTCATTGGAAATGAACGAACTTTTACATTGTATGTATTGATAGACTCATTAAACATTTTACGGGAATTCTTAATATTATTTTCAATGCCTTCCAGCTGTGCCTGCAAATCCTGGAATCCTTTTACTGCTTTTAAGTCAGGATATCTTTCTACGGTAACTAATAAACGGCTCAATGCACCGGATAATTCTGCCTGCGCCTGTTCAAACTTAGCCATGTTTTCAGGAGTTAAATCTTCTGCTTTTAATTGGATAGATGTTGCCTTGGCTCTTGCTTCAATTACCCTGGTCAATGTTTCCTGTTCAAAATTAGCAGCGCCTTTAACAGTGTTTACTAAATTAGGAACAAGGTCTGCCCTGTTTTGATATTCTGCATTAACGTTGTTCCAGGCTTTTTTTACAGTTTCATCCTGCGATACTAATCCATTATATCCGCTGCATCCCCAAAAAACAAAAATTAGAATGATTGCTAAAATTCCAATAGAGATTACATTTCTGCCGAGTTTCATGGTTGAAGTATTTAGTTAAATTAAAGATACATGTTTTATAAATGTAAAGACCCCTGCGCAAAGCAGGGGCCAGTTCTATTTTCCTGACGAAATTGCTTAATCTTTTATGGCCGCAATCCCCGGCAACACTTTTCCTTCAAAATATTCAAGCAATGCCCCGCCACCTGTAGAAACATAACTCACTTTGTCAGTAAAACCAAACTGGTTTACTGCTGCAACCGAATCTCCGCCACCCACTAATGAGAATGCCCCGTTTTGTGTAGAAGCTGCTACTGCGGTAGCAATTGTTTTTGTTCCATGCTGAAACTTTTCCATTTCAAAAACTCCCATCGGGCCATTCCACAAAATAGTTTTGGAACGTTTGATAACATTTCTGAACTGCTCGCAGGCATTGGGACCAATATCCAGACCCAACCAGCCATCGGGAATATTATTACTGGGCGCAGTAGAAGTTTGTGCATCTGCAGCAAATTTATCGGCTATTACAGAATCAGAAGGCAGATGAATACTAACTCCTCTTGCTTCTGCTTTATTCATTAAATCCAATGCAGTTTGCAAACGATCATCTTCGCACAATGAATTACCAATTTTCCCTCCTTCAGCTTTCATAAATGTATAAGCCATTCCTCCGCCTATAATTATATCTGTTGCTCTTTCCAATAAGTTTTCAATGATGAGAATTTTATCACTCACCTTAGCTCCGCCAA
Organism: Sphingobacteriales bacterium; assembly: GCA_050256755.1. GTDB lineage: Bacteria > Bacteroidota > Bacteroidia > Chitinophagales > Chitinophagaceae > AWTP1-9. The sequence continues at coordinate 3,747 of JBLMVP010000242.1, forward strand.
TAATAGCAGTAAAAGGTTTCTCAGATTTATGCATTACTTTCTCTGCGCTGGCTACCTCACCTTCCATTAACAAACCAAACATTCTTTTTTCCGTGGCAAAGAATTTCGCAATTACAGCTGTTGAAGCATGAGCCCTGTGAGCAGTTCCGAAAGCATCATTCACATACACATCTCCCAGCTTACTTAATTTTTCAGCAAACCCTTCATCACCCTTTTCCTCTTCTTTATAAAAGCGGAGGTTTTCCAATAGCAATACTTCTCCTGCCTTTAACATTCCTGCAGCTAAGTGTGCCTGCTCACCAATGCAATCATTGGCAAATAAAACTTTTACCCCGCCAAGCAACTTACTTAAATGAGCTACTAAATGTTTTAATGAATATTTATCTTCCGGGCCATCTTTTGGTCTGCCCAAATGACTCATTAATATAACAGAGCCTCCATCGTTTAATATTTTCTTTATAGTTGGGATAGCTGCGGTCATTCTTGTATCATCAGTAATAGCAAATGTTTGCTTATCTAAAGGAACATTAAAATCTACACGAATTAATGCCTTTTCGCCTTTGAAATTATGGCTGGAAAATTTTGACATAAGAAGAAAAATTTTAAGTGTGGCCAAAGATAGATGAAACAAAAATGCCGGACTATATCCGGCATTTATTTAAGAGTATGTTTTTATTTGCTGATTAGTTGAGCAAAATAATGTACCGTGCGTACCAACTGGCTTACATAACTCATTTCATTATCATACCAGCTAACAGTACGAACCAGCTGCGTATCACCAACTGTTTGTACTTTGGTTTGTGTTGCATCAAACAAAGAACCGTAAGTGATACCGATTATATCGCTGCTAACAATTTCATCTTCAGTATAACCAAAGCTTTCGTTGGACGCTGCTTTCATTGCTGCATTCACCTCTTCAACAGTAACTTTCTTACCTAATACAGATGTCACTTCAGTTAAAGAACCTGTTAAAGTTGGAACACGTTGTGCCGAACCATCTAATTTCCCTTTAAGAGATGGTAATACCAGGCCAATTGCTTTTGCAGCACCTGTACTGTTGGGAACTATATTTTGTGCAGCTGCTCTTGCCCTGCGCAAATCGCCTTTTGGATGCGGTGCGTCCTGTGTATTTTGGTCGTTGGTATAGGCATGTACGGTTGTCATCAATCCATTAACAAGACCATATTTTTCTTCCAGTACCTGGGCCATTGGTGCTAAACAGTTAGTGGTGCAGGAAGCACAGGAAATAACTGTTTCGCTGCCATCTAATATTTTATGGTTTACATTAAATACAATTGTTTTTAAATCGCCGGTTGCAGGAGCAGAAATAACAACTCTTTTTGCACCGGCAGTAATGTGTGATTCTGCTTTTGCCTTATCAGCAAAGAAACCGGTACATTCCAATACTACATCCACACCATGATCTTTCCAGGGAATTTGTGACGGATCTTTTTGCGCATATATCTTTACCTCGTCACCATTAACTATAATTGAATTTTCTGTTGACTTTACTTCTGCATCAAAACGTCCCTGGGCACTATCATACTTTAATAAATGTGCCAGTACTTTTGGACTGGTTAAATCATTAATTGCCACTACATCTATTCCTTCCATTTTGTAAATCTGACGATAAACTAAGCGGCCTATTCTTCCGAACCCGTTAATAGCAACTTTAACTGTGCTCATGTTTGATTTTAATTTAATAGTGAAAAAAGCAGCGCAAAGGTACAGGATGAAGTGATATTTACCTGCTATTTTATTACCATATCAGAAATTTTTTACTGGGAGAAACGGGCGTTAGCTAACCAGGAATAGTAAATATTTTTGGTAGCAAAACTGTCTGAATATATCTTTGCACTCCTTTTAAGGAAACGCCGCGTTGGTCAAGGGGTTAAGACGCCTCCCTTTCACGGAGGAATCACGGGTTCGAATCCCGTACGTGGTACAAAACAAATCTCAAATTCCAATTATATATTATGTATACGGAGTTTGAGATTTTTTTATCCCCGGAATCGAAAACCAGTCTTCCATATCCTGTTGACAACGCTTTTTAAAGTTTGTACCTTTAGTAACAAGAAAAGGAATAGCCATGGAGGTTATAACAGTCAAACAAACAGGATACAAAGAAGAGACAGATCTCATCAGTTATATATCTTTCCGCCACTTTTATAATTTCTTAAAAAACAAGGAAGATAATACAGATGATATAAGGGGGAAAATATACCGTTTCATCATAAAGAAATTTTCCGCCAGGCCGGATTTACTTGAGCCATTTAACGATTTAGAAAGACTGGTTGGAACAGAGGAACTTATGCAACTGGTGAAAAGCATTTTATTTCCCCTGGGCAATGATGAAGAAAAAGACATGTTTGCCCTAAGTGTTCCTTTTCATTTCCGGTTATTTCATTATTCCCAGGCATTCAGAAAGACTTTTTTTAATAAAGATGGGTTTTGGTGTATGCCAAAAAACCTGTCAGCGGAGCAGATACAGAAAGACAAGATGACTTCGCTGTATATGTTTATCCTGGAAAAATTTTATAACCGCACTCTTACTGACAAAGTTGAATTTATTTATCCCATCGCCAATGAAGAATCAGGTATCATCAGGCATTTTAAAATTTCTATTGATAAACGTTTTATCGACATAAAATTTACCGGTGACAAATTACCGGAAATCCCAAAGGACACGATATGCTCCCGTACAAACAGGATTTTGAATTTTGAAAATCTTACTGCTGCATTTCCTTTGCACCTTTTTCAAATAGAAGGATTTTCCGTTTGGAATGTAACAGATGTAACA
>JBLMVP010000243.1:0-3010 GCA_050256755.1 Sphingobacteriales bacterium
AACTTAAAAACAATTGAAACATTGGCAGGAACTAAAAGCGACATTAAAACCGATGGGAAAATTTTATTTGTTGAGGACACCGGAGAATATTTATACAGCATTGACCGGATGTTCTGGAATTTAAAACGAACTGGAAAATTAGATAAATTGAAAGGCCTGATAGTGGGTGGATTTAAAATAAAACCAGATGACCCTGGCGAAGAGTTTGGGAAAACACTTCAGGATATTGTACTGGAAAAAGTAAAAGCATTTCATTACCCGGTTTGTTTTGATTTTCCAGTGGGACATCAAAAGAATAACTTCGCATTAAAGTGTGGAGTAAAACATAAATTAGTTGTTACATCCGCTGAATCTGTTCTAACTGAAATAAGATGATCAAAATTCCTCCATACCTGCAAAAAGGCGATACCATCGGTATAACCTGTCCCGCAGGGTATATGGCTAAAGAAAAAGCGCAAACCAGTATTGATTCCTTACAAAGCTGGGGATTTGAAGTAATGGTGGGTAAAACAGTTGGGAGTGATTCACAAAATTATTTCAGCGGAACAGATGAAGAAAGACTGAATGAATTCCAGGCGATGCTGGACGATGAAAGCATTAAAGCTATTCTTTGTGGCCGTGGTGGTTATGGCGTGGGAAGAATTATTGAGCAAATTGATTTTAGTTCCTTCAAAAAAAATCCCAAATGGATTATTGGCTTTAGTGATATCACCATTTTACATGCACATATTTATTCTAATTATAAAACTGCAACCCTGCATGCACCAATGGCAGGAGCATTTAATGATGGCGGAGATATGAGTGAATATGTATTGTCATTAAAAAGTGCTTTGGAAGGAAAAAAAATAAAATATGAATGTGCCGTGCATGATTTTAACCGCAAAGGGGAAGCTATTGGTGAACTGGTGGGAGGGAACCTGGCTTTGTTAGCGCATTGTGTAGGCACTTCATCAGACATAAAAACAAAAGGGAGAATTTTATTTATAGAAGATATTGGCGAATATCTCTACAACGTTGACCGGATGCTATATCAACTCAAACGCAGTGGTAAGCTGGATAAACTGGAGGGCTTAATCATCGGCGGATTTACAGATATGAAAGACACAGAAATACCTTTTGGAAAAACAGTACAGGAAATACTTCGTGATATTGTTTCAGAATATGATTATCCTGTATGTTTTGATTTCCCTGTAAGTCACGGCAAAGAAAATTATGCGCTGAAAGTGGGCCTGGGCTATAAATTAAAAGTTGGAAAAACTAAAGTGACGCTTGAAGAATAATTTTATCTCAGCAAGCTATCGAGCTTATAGTGAAACAAAGAAAAATTATTTAAATCATTATGGCTTCCGTTTTCAATCGTTACAAACTCATCAGCCGATTTTAATAATGGCTTCAGCTTAACAGCATTACTGTAAGGAATAATCCAGTCGGCGGTTCCGTGGAAAATAGTTACCGGAACTTTCACCTTTGTTATGTATTCAAAAGTGGGCATTTTAAAATGCAGCATATACGACACTGGATAGAAGGGCAGATAATGTTTTCCTAAAGAAGTAAAACTGTAATAAGGTGTTTCCAAAATCAGCTGCCTGCATTTTTGTGTGGATGCTAACTCTGCTGCAATACCTGTTCCCATACTTTTACCATAAATGATAATGCTGTCGCTGTTGAAACGCAGATCCGCCATCTGGTACAAAGCAAGGGCATATACATACAAATCTTTTTCAGTAAATCTTCCTGTACTTTTTCCATAACCGGGATAATCAATCATCCAAACTTCATAACCATGTTTGGTAAAATTGGAAGCATACTTTGCATACCAGGCAATATTTTTCTTATTGCCATGAAAATATAAAACTACTCCCCTGGCAGTATCAGCCGTTGTAAATTCAATTACATTTAAATTGGAAACACTATCGAGCCGCATATTAATGTCCCGGTGCGGCTCTTTAAAATTGTATCTATGCGTTGGCTTTAATGAAACCGGGTGAAACAAAACCATATCCTGCAGAAAATAAAACGCCAGGCCAATAATAACATAGGCTGCCAATAATATCCTAATCCATTTAATCACTTTTTTATTCATCAGTCGTATTTCAAAATATCCCTGATAAAATTATGATACTCCGGGAAAGAAGGAAGATTATTGTGTCCGCCTCCCTGTATGCGGATCAATGTTATAATTCTTGGATTAATGCTTTGTAATTTTTCGCTGTGTTTAATGGGAATTAACCAATCCTTTGTTCCATGGAGGATATAAACAGGGCAACGTACATTTTTAATCCACCGGTCAGTGCGTAAATGAAAACGCAATACCATACTCACCGGAAGCATAGGTAAAAATCGTTCCACTACTTTTTCAAAACTGAAATAAGGCGCATCCAGTATCAAATATCTTGGACTGTTATCAGCAGCCAGTTTAGTGGCAAATCCGCTTCCCATACTTCTGCCATAAACAATTAAATGTTCTTCGGGGTATTTCTTCAGCAGCTCATTATAAACAAACTGCATATCGTTCAGCAATTTTTGTTCACTTCGTTTACCGGTGCTTTTACCAAAGCCACGATAATCAACCAGCAACACATCATAATTATAACGGTAAAAATCTTTGGCATATTTGGCCCAGCCTTTTATACTCCTTGTATTCCCATGAAAGTAAAGTATTAGCCCCTTGGGATTATCACGAAAGAAATGCAGGCCGTTTATTCTCACGCCCGGTTCTACATCAAAAAAATATTCCTCAAAAGGTGCATCATATTTAAATTCAAAATCCTGTTTTAATTTCTCCGGTTTAAAAATAAATTTCTCCTGGATAAAATAAGCAACCACTGAAAGAGCGATAAGGCCGAGGACGATATAGATAATGAATGAAGGCAATGCAGTTATGAGTTGAATGCCTAAGATAACCAACAATCTTTGAATATGTAACAACCATCACTTTGAGCTAAGAACTCAGTATTAATAACTGAGAATTTCTTTCTTCCAGCTTTCCATTCCACCCTTTAAATTGATT
>JBLMVP010000244.1:0-3432 GCA_050256755.1 Sphingobacteriales bacterium
CACAGGGAAGAGATGTAATTAAACCATTCAGCAACTTAATTTTCGATATAGAAGTAATTGATGTAAGAGAAGTGCCTAAGCAGAACACTGCTCCGATTCCTAATACACCACATTAAGTTTTTTAAAACTATTTCTTATAAATCCTTCCTTTTGGAGGGATTTTTTTTTGCTATTTTTTATAACATGAAAATAATGTAATAGCTTCCACAGCTTCTTTTACATCATGCACCCTTAATATAGTTGCTCCGTTTATTAATGCGATGGTATTTAAAACAGTGGTTCCGTTCAATGCTTCATCTGCTGTTATACCCAGCGTTTTATAGATGGTTGATTTACGGGAAAGCCCTGCCAGTACAGCCTTACCCAATATTTTCAAAACCTCCAGCTTTTTTAGTAATTGAAAATTATGCTGAATTGTTTTGCCAAAACCAAACCCCGGATCGATTATGATATCATTAATCCCCGCCTCTTTACAACGGGCAAGTTTATGAATAAAATAATCTAATACCTCTTTTGCTATATCATCATAAGTGGGATCCTGTTGCATCGAGTCCGGTGTACCTTTCATATGCATACATATATAAGGCACATGTAAAGAGGCAACAGTACTTATCATTTCCTTATCCATATCACCGCTGCTGATATCATTTATCATTGATGCACCGGCTTCAATAGCTTCTTTCGCCACACTGCTTTGATAAGTGTCAATGGAAATAATTGTTTCGGGGAAATTTTTGATAATATTTTCTATTGCCGGGATAACTCTTTTTAATTCTTCATCAGCGGTAATTCTTACACTGCCGGGCCGGGTGCTTTGTCCGCCTATATCTAAAATAGCTGCTCCATCCTGCAGCATTTTTTCTGCTTTTTGCAAAACGATAGCTGTATCATTAAAACGGCTGCTGCTATAAAAAGAATCGGGTGTAATATTGAGTATCCCCATTACTTTGGGTTCGTCTAAAATCAATAATTTTCCTTTACAGTTGAGAGTAAACATTAGCGGCTTATATTTGCTTTGGAGCAATAAAGTTGCCGAATTTTAATTAAAAAAGAGGTGTTTTAAAGAATGAGTACTACTAATCAGCAATACGACGATGTAATCCGGGCCTGTAAGGATATATTTATTAAGAAGACAAAAGACTATGGCACTTCCTGGCGTGTATTAAGACCCATTTCTATTGTTGACCAGATTTTTATAAAAGCCCAGCGTATCCGCAACCTGCAGGAAACAAAAGTGCAGCGGGTGGATAATATTGGTGATGACATCCCGTCAGAATTTAAAGGCATTATTAATTATGCGTTGATTGGTATGATACAGGTTGACCTGCATAGTGAAGAATCAGAAGATTTAACGGTTGAACAGGTAGAACCTTTATATGATATGATGGCAGCCCGGGCAAAAGTATTAATGGAAAATAAAAATCATGATTATGGTGAAGCCTGGCGGGAGATGAGCCAGCAAAGTTTTGTGGATTTGATATTAATGAAACTGATGCGCATCCGCCGGATAATTGCTAATGAGGGAAGAACTGAAATGAGTGAAGGCATTGACGCTAATTATTTAGATATTATTAATTATGCAGCTTTTGCGCTGATATTGATTGGGGAAGGAAAACATTAGCAGGGATTAATTAAAAACAAGAAACCAGAAATAATAAATGAAAACGTCTGTAAATATTTCAAGAATACTCGTTGGGGTATTATTTATTTTCTCCGGCCTCGTAAAAGCCAATGACCCGTATGGTTTAAGTTATAAAATGCAGGAATTTTTCGAAGCCTGGGGTTGGGATTTCTTTAATAATTATACCTTATTATTTTCATTGCTGATGATAGCTTTTGAAATAATTGCCGGTGTGGCTGTATTACTGGGCTGGGGCATGCGGTTGTTTAGCTGGTTATTATTAATACTGATTGTGTTCTTTACTTTCTTAACGGGATATGCTTTATTCTCCGGTAAAATAAAAACCTGCGGATGTTTTGGCGATTGTATCCCTTTAACTCCAAAACAATCTTTTACTAAAGATTTAATCCTGCTGGCATTGATACTGCTCATCTTTGTTTACAGAGATAAAATAAAACCACTTTTCAAATCATCAGTTAGTATCAGTCTTCTGCTTCTTACAACTATTTTAAGTTTCGGATTTCAATGGTATGTAATGCAGTATTTACCTGTAAAAGATTGTTTGCCTTTTAAAAAAGGAAATAATATAATGGAGCAAATGAAAGTTCCGGCCGATGCAGTAATGCCTGTTACCGAAACAGTATTTACTTATGAAAAAGGGGGAAAGCAATTTACGTTTACTGCTAATTTTCCCGCCGACCTTGATACATATAAATTCATTGGAAGAGAAGATAAGATTATTAGAGAGGGAAAAAACTATGAACCGCCAATAAAGGATTTTAAATTAAATACTTTAGCCGGTGCAGATACAACTGAAAGTATTTTAAATCAGACAGGCGAATATTATTTTCTTTTCATCAAGGATTTTGATGAATTAAGTAAGAATGATAAATGGGTTAAAGAAGCTGCAACCATCTGGCAGAAATTAAAATCGCAAAACATACCTATGTACCTGGTAACAGCGCAGGGAGATATTGCCAGTAATTTTTTTAATGAAGGTGCAGACAAATGGGGTATTACCATTTTCACCTGCGACGGAACAGAGATTAAAACAGCAGCCCGTACCAAACCTTGTTTATTTAAAATGAAAGGAGCGGTTATTGAAAATAAATGGGGTAAGGCAAATTTGGGTAATGTATTTTAATAAGCTGACATGTTGAAAGGTTGATAAGGAATTTAAATTTTATAGTGCTGGTTTTACAGTTCCTGCCGGCTATTTGAAATAAAAAGAATCATTCCTTTTGATAAAATTTATTGTGAAGAAATTATTTTATGGTTTACTGGTACTACTTGGTGTTGTAGTACTGGTGTTCTGGGTTTTCCAGGGATTTGCTGACCCGGCGAGGCTGGTAATGGGACAAACAGGCGATTCCACTACCATCGCTAATATCAAAAAAGAATTGTATCTCGACCAGCCAAAATGGAAACAATTTACTCTTTATCTCAATGATATTTCTCCACTTAGTTACAACAGTAAAGAAGAAATTGAAAAAAAGAAATTAAAAGGTTTTTTTATTGGAGGCGAAAATAAAATAGCCATCAAAGTTCCTTACCTGCGTACCAGTTACCAGAGCAAAAGAGAAGTTTGGGATGTTTTGCTGGAAGCATTACCATTAACTATTTTACTGGCAATAGCCGCTATGTTGTTTGCAACGGTAATCGGAATATTGTTGGGAGTACTGGCAGCAGTAAAACAAAATACATGGATGGATACTTCCGCCATATTGGCAAGTGTGGTAGGTATTTCAGCTCCATCCTTTTTTATGGGAATTTTAATAGCTTATGTTTTTGGATTTCTATTGAGTCATTAT
>JBLMVP010000245.1:0-35012 GCA_050256755.1 Sphingobacteriales bacterium
ATTGATGACACCGAGGAAAATATAATTGACCCCAATCGATGGAGACCTGCGAATTTTACCAACGAATAATGATGAATGGCTATGATGGAATGATGAAGACGGGATAAACTATAACAACTCGTGTAAGACCTGTTTTTTGCAGCTAAGTACTGAATGGGGTATACTGCTGATATACCAGGCTTATGCATACCTGAGGTATATATTTACATTGAAAGATAAACGAAGGATGAACGAAGGATGGACGAAGTATAGTAGGGTTTGTTACCTATTTTCTTTCTACCTTTCTACCATTAGGCTGTAGTTATAATAGCATTAACGGAAGGAAGAAATGACGGCAGGTCCACAACACATGGGTATTTAAGGAGAGGTATCCCGGAGGGAAAATAACAGGATTCGTTTTATAACTACCATTTTCACCCCGATGAAATTATATTGATTAATTCCTCCAATGGATAATACTTATTCCTGATTTATTTTACAAAACTGTAAGCTTTTGAGATGTTTTCTCACCAGTTTCCCTATTGCTGATTTGGAGGGAATAAATACCTGTTCTTAAGTTCCTTAACTGCAGGTTTTGGCCCCTGTAACTGTTCCAGGTTTTTATCAATTTGCCGGAGAAATCAACCAGGTTTATATCTATTGTACCATTACCTTCCGGAATAATAACATTTACCAAACCATTAGCTGGATTGGGATATACTAAAACCTGTAAAGATTTAGAGTTATTTCTTATAGATTTAATTTCACTATAGCTTTGTGTTTTTGAATAACCAAGCTGACGTAACCGGTAGTAAGAAGTCCCTGTAATTAAAAGTTCAGGATCAGTAAAATTGTATTTTATATTCTGCTGGCTGTACCCATTGTCTGTTTTTGAAGCAACAAACCCTATTGTTTCAAACCCTTTATTTGTTTTACGCTGAACTTCAAAGCCATAATTATCTAGCTCAGTGGCTGTTTCCCATTGAAGAGCAGCTTTATTATTCTGTTTATATATTGCCAGGTATAATAATTTAACGGGAAGGGGTCCCTGGCTATTTACAAAAGAAGCACTGTCTGCTCCTATGGGTATATTATTAAGGCTTTTTATTTTTGTACCCGGAGGACAGTTTACACCAGATGGATCATTTGGTCTCGATTGTCTATCAAGTACAAATAATATTTTTTTGTATTGTGAAATAGTATCAGTAGTATTTGCAAAATCTCCAATAAAATTAGAAGCATTGGGATCAAAGAAATTATAGTTATTGGCTGAATCGCAGTTTTTAAATTGAAAAACTGCTGATAATATCGGTTTAGACTCCCCCCCTAATACTTTTAAAATATTATTACAGGAATCGGTAGAGCGTTGTATAAGCTTTGTCTGATAGTTTTGTTGTGAGTAAGTATAAGTGGTATCGGTACCATTTATTGCACTTACATAATCAGTAATAACCCTGCTTCCGTTAATCACTGTATCGGGGGCTGCGGGGTCAGAACTATTGCCTGACCAGTGATCAGGAGTCTTATTAAGTCCGTCAGTAAAAGAAGTAAAGCTTATAAAATTGAGTAATGAACTATCCCACTGCAGGTTGACCCTGGAAATAGCAATATCAAAACTGCCCGCACCGCTTGTTGGATTTTTTATCCAATACTCAACGGTTACTTTACAAGTTCCGGGGGAATAACTTAAAACGCCAAAAACATCACCCTGCTGGGCTTTAATTAAACAAGAGGTCAGCACTAATGATACGGTAAGTATAAATGTTTTCATAATAACTGTTTTCAGGGTAAACGGAAAAGCTTCAGAGGACCCGGAGTTGGTTATTTTCAGGAGAATGTTGGAAAACAGAATTATTAATCACGAAAATGATTAAACGAAGGAAAGATGGATTACTATACAGGCTTATAAATAGGTGTGGACTATTAGAATGGAATTATTAATTAGCAGCGTAAAAATAGGAACTAATTTTTCAATATGCAAGTATTTGCTTATAAAAAACCTTTAGGATAGTGTTTTAATACGGAAATAAATTTAATTAAAAACCACGCAGGAAGTTTGTTTAATTATATAAAATAGTTTTACAGGCATACAATTATAGTATTGATGCTTTTCAATTATTTCAACAAATTTTCTTCTATAAAATGGTAAGTTTTTGTGAAGTTTTTTCACCGGTTTCCCGGTTGCTGATTTGTAAAGAATAGATGCCAGTTTTTAAACCTTCTAATTGCAGGTTTTGTGCTTTAAAACTGTTCCATTGCTTTACAAGCCTGCCAGAGAAATCAACCAGGTTTATATCAGTAACACCATTAATATCCGGTATAATAACATTTACATTACCATGGCTGGGGTTTGGATAAATTAACACCTGTAATGATTTTGAATTATTTCTGATTGATTTTATTTCACTGTAAGTTTCTGCTTTATCTGCCCCAATCTGTTTAATTCTGTAATAAGTCACTGAATTTTCCGGCAAATTTGAATCGGTGAAAATATAGCTTATGTTATTTGAGCTATTACCATTATAAGATTTAGAAGGAACAAAACCTATTTTCTCAAATTTTCCATTTGTCTTTCGCTGAATTTCAAATCCCAAATTATTTGATTCGAAGGCTGTCTGCCAGGCTAATACTGCATTTTTATGCTCCATTATAACATCAAAAGACAACCATCTCACCGGTAACGCCGAATTACTTGAATTAAACACATCCCTGGTGGTATCTGTAGTTATTGTGGTTGTATTTTTTACAAGATTATTTTTACAGGAATTTGAACTATTTCCGGCGTCTTCTAATTGACTTCCGGGTAAAAATTGAATGGGGGAAGCTGAACTGCCATTATCAAAGGAGGCGATATAATTATTTGCAGAGGGTGTTGAAAAATTATACGCTGCAGCCACAGCAGGATCAATGTAAAAATCCGCTACAAAAAAAGGTATACATGCCCCGTTATTCAAGATTAATAAGTTACTGCATGTTATTGTAGAACGTTGCAAGTTCACCGCATTATAGCTCACTCCATTATGTATGATGGGCGAAAGATTTTGGTTTACGTCAGGATTGCTGTTTGAATAATCTGAAGAATCTAAACCATCTTTAGCAGGTATAAAACTGCTGTCCAGTAAAGTTACCTTTGTTGGGTCCCATTCCATTACAAACGATATATTGGCAAATTCAAAATTGGGATTAGAGCCTGAAGGATTACAAATCCAATAACTAATTTGCAATTTATTAGTAGTAGAATTATAAAATGTGTACCCGGTAAAATAAACACTGGTTTGGCTTTTAGCAGGTAAAAAACAAATAACCAGGAAAGTCGCTAATAAAATTTTTTTCATGTGCTTCCGTTTTCAGAAGGTAATAAATACGGATTGGCATAGAATACTCAGTGGCATTACAGGGATACTGAAAACAATAAACTATCGATTCTTAAATTAAATAAATTAAACTTGCTGAACTGGATTTAAGAGAGGTAATTGTATAGGGCGGATTTTTAATCGAAGGCTCCAAAAATATACATATGTTCTGTTAGTTACAAGCTTTTTATACAATAATTTCAAATGAATTTGAAAGAGTTATCCAACAGGAATAACACATCAAATCAATATTTTTACAAAAAAATATTTGATTATGTCACTAATTAAAGAATTTAATAGCTACCGGGAGAAAATGAACGAGGTCATTTTGAGTAAAAACAACCTGGTAATGAAGCGTTTATGGAATTTAGACACCAATACCTATGATGATGGTGCGCTGGATAAAAAAACTAAAGAAATGCTCGGGCTGGTATCCAGCATGGTACTAAGATGTGATGACTGCATTAAGTATCACTTAGGCAAATCATATGAACTTAAAGTTACAACAGAGGAAATGTACGAGATTTTTGCTGTTGCTAATATTGTAGGAGGAACAATTGTGATTCCTCATACCAGGAGAGCTGCTGAATATTGGGAAGAATTGCAGAATCAGCCAAATTGAATTTAATTTATTGGTAATTAATAACGAATTTTGAACTCTTAACTGTAATAATTTTAATTCATGTCCCAGGTAACAACAGCTCCGTTAACCGCCAAAGATTTTCAAACAGACCAGGAAGTTCGCTGGTGTCCCGGTTGCGGTGATTATTCAATTTTAGCGCAGGTTCAAAAAGTAATGCCCACTCTGGGCATCCCAAGAGAAAATGTTGTAATTATTTCAGGAATTGGCTGCAGCAGCCGTTTCCCTTATTACATGAATACTTATGGGATGCACTCTATTCATGGAAGGGCCACAGCGATTGCCTCAGGGTTAAAAGCGTCCAGGCCGGAATTAAGCGTTTGGATTGTAACGGGCGATGGAGATAGTTTAAGTATTGGTGGTAATCACACCATTCATTTGTTACGCAGAAATTTTGATGTAAATATTTTACTTTTCAATAATCAAATTTATGGCTTAACCAAAGGCCAGTATTCACCAACATCAGAGGAACATAAGCTTACAAAATCCTCTCCTTTTGGCAGTATTGATCATCCTTTCAATCCCCTGGCATTAGCTATGGGGGCTGATGCAACTTTTGTTGCCCGCAGTATGGACAGGGATCCTAAACATTTACAGGAATTATTACTCCGCGCCAATAAACATAAAGGAGCTTCCTTTCTTGAAATATATCAGAACTGCAATATTTTCAATGACGGTGCTTTTGAAGTCTTTACCGAAAAAGGGTCAAAACCTGAGGAAGCTTTATTCCTTGAAAATGGCAAGCCTTTGGTTTTTGGTGCTCAACAAAACAAAGGAATTAAGTTAGATGGATTTACCCCTGTTGTTGTTGAATTGGGGAATGGAGTGAGTGCTGATGATTTATGGGTACATGATGAAAAGGATTTTTATAAAGCACAGATCTTAGTACGCTTATTTGATAACCCAAAAAATCCCGGGCATTTACCAAGACCTTTTGGTGTGTTTTATGAAGCTCAAAGGGCATGTTATGAAGATGTGATGCGTATGCAGATTGAAGAAGTGCAGTCAACTAAAGGAAAAGGCAGTTTAGATAAGTTGCTGAAAGGAAATGAAAACTGGATAATTAAGTAATCACTTTAAATCATATTTGAAAACCTCTTTAGCCGGAGGTTTTTTCTTTAAAAAGTAAGGCCCCGATAGAAATCGGAGCCCTTTGCTTACCTCTGAAACCACAAAAATTTTTATGCGAATTTGCTTTTCGTTGTATAATTTTTATTGATACTTACAAATATATTCCTCAAAATTCCTGCCACCTTGTTGTTAATTCCGTTTTTTTGCAATTGTTTTTCTTCACAGTAAGAGTAGTTATGTATACCACGATTGATAAAAGCTGAATGATGTCCCGCTTTGTACTCTTTTAGATATAAAGATTTAATTGAACTAAATATGGCTTCCCCATTGGCCTTAACCTGCTTAATTCTATAGTAAATAATTTTAGTTTTTCCAGTTCCTTTCAGGTTATCCTTAAAAATATAGTTACCGGAAGCTGATTTATTTTCCTCAGGAAAAAGTATTCCAACTGTTTTAAATTTCATGAGTTTACCAGCCCTCTCAACTTCATAGTAAACATTTTGCTGAGCTGGTGTAATGGACCAGGAAATAATTATTTTATCATCCAGCTTTGATAAAGAAAGGTTTTGAAAATAATTATCACCAACAGTTTCTTTAACAGGTTGAAGTCCATAAGAAAAATTACCTCCTGATATGGAGATAAATAACAGCATTAGTTGAGTGTGATAAGCAATATATTTAAATTTCCAATTCATTAAACCCTGATAAATAGCCTTTACTTTAAAATGTGGATAGGGAAATTGGAGCTTGACCTGGGAGATTGGAGAATACGGGATACAACAGGCAGGTAAAATTAATTGCTGACACTGACATTTACAAGCTTTCGCTTTAAAAAGAAAAACACCATACGCTTAAGATAAACTCCTTTTATTGCATCACCAGTTTATCAAGTTCCTTTTTAGCTGCGGTAAAACTTTTTTCCTTTTTATAATTATACCACCAATCGGGAACCGTTTTTTTCATAAGATTATCAATATTCCTCATCCCGAAAAGCCGCCAGGCACCATTAATTTTTCCTGCTAATGAAGGTTGCATAGCCCGAAGACTCAATGCAAAACCGCTTTCAATATATTCCATATGATGCCAGTAACCTGCCGGCATAAACAAAGTATCACCGTGTTCTAAAATTACTTCATATCCATTGGCCAGTTTTGTTGCCGGAAAATTATCATAATCAAATCGCCTATAGTATTGGGCAAAATTTGCAATACACAAAACCTCCCAGGGTTTATGGTAAAGTTTTGTTTTCTCTTCATAAGGAAAAAGTAAAACCCTCTTCCTGCCAATAAACTGAGTATGCAGGATATGGGACAAATCAATATCGTAATGCATATGCGTTACAGACCCGGCCCCGCCAACAAACAACATTGGAAATTTTTTTACAAAGCCCTTCATTAAATCATCCGGCCATGTAAAATCATTTATTATTTGCGGGGCATGCTGAAAAATATTAAAGAGGAAAATTCGTAATTCAAGCGGACCGGTTCTTACCTGTTGTAAATAATCTCCAAACTTCATGTACCCATCGGCCTTATTAATTGGTGTATAAGCATCGCTTTTAATGTTGTTATACACTCCTACTTCTTTTTGGCCAACAATATCGATAAAATAATCCCAGTTCCATTTATTATATGCCGTCCATTGATGTGATAATTCTTTAATTACCACCGGCTTATTTGGCCTATAATAATTATGCTGGAAACTTTCTGCTGAAATAGTATCAAATATGTCTACTGGTACTAACTGCATAGCAATCAAAAAATTAAACACCAAAGATAAAAACCAAAACAATTTGAAATGTCGGTAAACGACAGTAAAAATAAGTTCCCCACCGGTAAAAACAAGTAATTACTTTATATTTAGCTGCAACTATGCTGCTTCATCTTCATCCAGATAACCCCCAACCCAGGCAATTAAAAACCGTTGTGGACTGCCTGTTAAGCGGGGGTATAATTATTTATCCCACTGATACGATATATGGATTAGGTGCTGATATTTTCCAATCTAAAGCAATAGAACGGATTTGCCGGATCAAAAATGTAGAACCTGCAAAAGCACAACTATCTTTTATTTGTCATGATCTTGGTGATTTAAGCAAATACACCAAACCCATTTCCACTCCTGCATTTCGTTTATTAAAAAGATATCTGCCCGGCCCTTATACTTTTATATTACCGGCCAGCAAAGAAGTGCCTAAAATTTTAAAAAGCAAAAAAGATACAATTGGTCTCAGAATTCCTGACAATAAAATATCACAGGCTATCGTGGAACAATTAAGCCACCCTATCCTCAGTGCATCACTGCCGGGAGAAATGGTGGAAGAGTACACCGACCCTGAGTGGATTTATGAAAAATTTCATAAGCTGGTTGATATTGTAATTGACGGTGGGATTGGCGGTATTATTCCTTCGACAATTATTGATTGTACCAGTGATGTTCCTGTAGTAATTAGGGAAGGTCTCGGCCAATGGGCAGAATAATTGATCGTCCCGCAAATGCGGGACGATTAATTATATAATGTTGTTCAACTTATTTTAAGCCCTGTCTTTTGCATTATGCTTCTTGCGATAAATTTTACGGCTTTCTTTATTTTCTTCTTTACGGATTTCTTTTCTTTCCTGTTTATCTATTTTACCATCATCTTTTTTAGCTTCCCTGATATCCTGGTGGATTTCTTTTTGATCTTTAGCCAGGTTTTTGGCTTCCGTTTTTGTTAGCTCACCGCTTTTAACTCCTTGTTTAACACGTTGTCTTTGATGATGGGCTTTTTCACGAACCTGGGCATTAGCGGAAGTGGCAGCAAATACAATTAAAATTAATGTGGCAACTAGAAATTTCGCTTTCATAGTTATGAATTTTTGTTTACAAATTTAAATAACTGAAATAAGACAGGTATTAATAGGCTGGGTTTAATGAAAAGCTGACTATTTTTTAAAACAGGGTTACCTGGTCAGATACAATGCCAAAGGTTTTGCGATGATAGGTACAAATACCATGAAGCCCAATTGCTTTTCGGTGTTCTTCTGTTCCGTAACCTTTATTGGTATGCCAGCTATATTGGGGAAATTCTTTATGAAGCCCAAGCATGTAATCATCCCGGTAAGTTTTGGCCAATATACTGGCTGCTGCAATAGATGCATATTTGCTGTCACCCTTTATAATGCATTTATGCGGTATTCGTTTATATTTAATAAAACGATTGCCATCAATTAATAAAACCCCGGGTTTTGTTTGCAGTTTATCAAGAGCCAGGTGCATGGCTTTAAATGAAGCTTTCAGAATATTTATTTTATCTATCTCATCATTATCAACCATTCCTACACCATATGCCAGCGCTTTTTGTTCAATAAATAGTCTCAATTCATTTCGGTTATTTTCTGTTACCTGTTTTGAATCATTCAATAAAGGATGATAAAACGTTGATGGTAATATTACAGCAGCTGCAAAAACAGGGCCCGCCAAACATCCCCGGCCAGCTTCATCGCAACCCGCTTCGGTCAGTTCGTTCTGATAAAATGATTGCAGCAAAGAAATTTTTTTCAAAAATAAACAGTTGTTTCAGTTATCATCATTTTTCTTTTTTAGTAACCTATGAAAATTGTAACTTGAAAAGAATAAAAAATTTAATTTCTGTAAATGTTGAACCAAATAAAACATAGTTGGTTCCCTTGTGTGCTTTTCTTGTGTATTGGTTTTGTTGTTGTAAAAAGCATTATGTCACCTTCCAATTATTTAATGGGACAACCCGCAACGGAAAATTGGCAGGCTCCGGACATAAATTCATTACTCAATAATAAAGAAGGACAATTAATCCGCTATGGTAAAGATTTAATCAGCAACACAGCTGATTATTTTGGGCCAAAAGGTAAAATTGCTGCCATCACCAATGGAATGAATTGCCAGAACTGTCACATAGAAGCAGGTACCAGGCCATTTGGAAATTGTTTTTCTGCGGTAGCTTCTGTTTATCCAACATTCAGGGCAAGAAGCGGAATTGTTGAATCAATCGAATTTAGAATTAATGACTGTATGCAGCGTAGTTTGAATGGGCAACCCATTGATAGTTTGTCAAACGAGATGAAAGCAATGGTTGCTTATTTAAAATGGCTGGGGAAAAATGTTCCGCATGGTGTAAAGCCAGAAGGTGCCGGCACAAAAGAATTAAAATATTTAGACAGAGCCGCAGAACCATCAAAAGGAAAAATCGTTTATGAAAGTACCTGTCAGCGCTGCCATGGTAATAATGGTGAAGGACTTTTGGAATGGGACTCATCATCTTATGTATATCCTCCTTTGTGGGGTGAACACAGTTATAATACCGGGGCCGGATTGTATCGTATCTCAAGGCTGGCCGGGTATATAAAATGCAATATGCCTTTTGGGGTTACCTATAAAGAACCTCAGTTAACAGATGAAGAAGCATGGGATGTGGCAGCATTTATATCCTCACAACCAAGACCTGAAAAAACATTTTTATTTGACTGGCCGGATATAACTAAAAAATCTTTTGATCACCCCTTTGCACCTTATGCAGATAATTTTACAGAACAACAACATAAATATGGGCCGTTTGCTCCTATCATAGCTGCCAAAAAATAAAATGCAGACACTTAAAGCATCTGCATTTTAAAAAATTATCTTCTCTTTAAAATTACCCTGCAAAAATATAGGCACATTTATGTTCCTGTGCCCGGCCCAATGCCCATACCCCTGATGGCACTATTTGTATGCCCGGTAATAAGCCGCTCTTCCAGTCTTTCATTACATCTTCTGCTTTTTTACCCATACCCTGTGCTGCCGCTGCACTGTAAACAGTCATCGCAGCATTGCACACACAGAACATTACGCCGCTTGCCTGCAATTGATTGATACCAATTTGAACTACGCCAAATCCGGGTAATTTAAACGCACCTTCTTTAGGTTTCCAAAAAGGGTTACGGGTAGATGGGGCTTTTGTTTCGGGATCATCTGCTTTAAACATTTCACCAAACTTATAATCTGCCCACAAACGATCTTCAAAGGCATAGGGTATAGCCTCATGTCTTAATACCACCACCACGCTGCAATCTTTTTCCGTTGAGCCTGTTGCCTGGTTAGTCATTAAAAAAACCCTTGGCCATGCAAAAGGCATTACTTCATGCGGACGGGTGGCATCAAAAACAACACGATGTTTACCGGTAATTTTATCAAACCATTTATCTGCATCGGAGATACCAGGGCTTGGTTCGGCTCGGGCAAAAACCTGCAAAGGACTTGCCATAGTGGCTATTCCGATTGCAGCACCGGCTGCTACTGTACCTAAAAATTCTCTACGGGGATTTGTTTGACTGGTGTCTTGTTGTGACATACGACTATAGTTTAAAAGTGAAGAAATGAAAAGAACTTTAAGCTACGAAAAAATTAAATTCTACTTTTTTTTAACCTCTGTTAAATAGCATCATTGATTCAAAAAATCTTAGTTTTTTTTCACATTGAATCTTTGGCATTTTAATATTCGTAACTTAAGAGACCTCAAAATTTATTACTTATGCAAAAGAAAATTTTATTTATCTGCCTGTTGCTGATTATTTCTTTTTGCGCAGCAGCACAACAACCATATAATGTGGTATTTGATATTACCAGCAAAGACAGTATGATGCATCAGACAGTATTAAGGTGGATAAAACTTATTACCGATGCACACAAAGATGCCAAATTAGACGTGGTGTTATATGGTCAGTCGATGGACATGGTTACCCAGGGAAAATCAACTGTTGCCAATGATATAATGGAATATGCCAAAAAAGGAAATGTACAGTTTAAAGTATGTGAAATAGCTATGAAACATTTGAATGTAGAAAAAAGCCAGTTATTACCCGGTGTGTTAACGGTGCCAGATGGTATTTATGAGATTATTTCCAAACAAGGTGAAGGCTGGGGATATATTAAGGCGGTAAGATAATTTTATTGGTGTTTGGTTTGATCCTTCTAATTCAAAAGATTTTTTAATCCCCTGAAGATTCAATAATTGATGCCTGTACCTTTGCGTCCGTTATGAATTCCATTCCTTATTCACGCCCGGTTTCCATTTGGTTATTAGTTGGTGTATTTATGATTATGGTGCAGGTATTGCTGGGTGGAATTACCCGGCTTACCGGTTCCGGTTTATCCATCACGGAATGGAAACCTATTTTAGGTGCCCTGCCCCCAATGAATGAACAGGACTGGCAAGCTGCATTTGAAAAATATAAACAAATAGGACAATACAAATTTGTCAACCCACATTTTAATTTAGAAGATTTTAAATCCATCTATTTCTGGGAATGGCTTCACCGTAACTGGGCAAGGTTTATTGGTGTTGTATTCGCCATACCATTTGTAATCTTCATCATACAAAAACGGTTTAAAAAAGAAATGATTAACCCGCTCTTTATTTTATTTATTCTTGGGGCATTACAGGGATTAATTGGCTGGATAATGGTTGCGAGTGGACTTAATGATGAAAATATTTATGTCAATCATATCCGTTTGGCTATTCATTTTATTTCTGCACTGGGATTGCTATGTTACACTTTCTGGTTTGCCTTACAATTATTGGTTCCATCCCGACAGGTAACAGTAAATATTCCATTAAGAAAATTTACATGGTGGATAGTTGCCATACTCATCGTTCAATTAATATACGGAGCTTTTATGGCGGGGCATAAAGCGGGAACCGTTTCGCCAACATGGCCGGACATGAACGGGTATGTCTTTCCTCCCAACTTATTTAAAGAAATACCATGGCTCAGCAATTTCACCGAAAACAAACTGATGGTTCAATTCATCCATCGTGGATTGGCTTACCTCTTATTTGTTTTAATAATTATATGGACAAGAAAAGCCTTTAAACACAAAGTATCTTTCTTATTCAACCAAACAAAATGGATACCTGTAACACTTGTTTTATTACAGGTAATACTGGGCATTCTCACTGTTATCAACAGCACTAAAATTATTCCGCAGCGATGGGGAGTATTTGAGTGGATGGCACAATTACATCAGTTGGTTGCCATGTTCCTGCTCATTAGTTTGGTTTGGATGCTGTATTTAATACGCAGCAATAATAAAGCAGCTTAAAATTTTACTACCTTGTCATAACAGAAACGATAATAAAAACGTTTACGTAAGGATTCGTTATCTGTCCCGGAAAAACATAGCTGCCCCGTATGAAAGAATTTTTCATTGGTGTATACCGTTCTTTACCTATGCAGTTGGTATTACTTCATTTTAGAAAATACCAGGTGTTACTATTGTTTTGGCTGCTTGTTATTGGGGCCATCTCAGGAAATTTTATGAAAACATTCGGGGTAGAATCTCTATTCCTGGCGCCGGAATACCTGGGACAGGTAAACTTTTTAAGTTCAGCAATTGTTGGTGTTGCCTTAGGTGTTTTTTTTATGAGCTGGAATATTACCACTTTTATTCTCTTCAGCAAACATTTTAAATTTTTAGCAACTACTTCTAAACCTTTTTTGAAGTATTGCATAAACAATGCGGTTATTCCAATTTTATTTTTGATTTTTTATTTCATCCATGCTGTTAAGTTTGACGTATATAAAGAAGTATTATCCTTCGGGCAAATTGCCGCATTAATCAGTGGTTTTCTTACCGGTCTGATTTTTCTCCTGTTAATTTCTTTCGCTTATTTTTTTGGAGCCGACAGAACCATCATCCGTCAAATGGCGCCGGTAATGAATGATCCGAAACAATTTTTAGAGAAAGAAGGGCCACGCAAATGGGGATTAGGATTAATACAGGTAGATTGGTATTTAAGCACCCGATTAAAATTGCGAAAAACAAGAGAGGTATCGCATTACAGTAAAACATTTCTCGACAGTGTTTTTAAGCGTCATCATTTTTCTGCAATTGTTTCTATATTACTTGCTTTTCTTTTTTTAATGGTACTGGGATTTTTTATGGACAACAGGGCTTTCCAGGCGCCGGCGGCCGCAAGTATACTTATATTCTTTTCTATTTTGATTGCTGCTGCCGGATCACTGGCTTACTGGTTGGGCAGCTGGTCAGTTCCTTTTGTCATTGTTTTGATAATCGTTTTCGATTTATTATTCCGTTATGATATTATTGATCCACGCAACAGAGCTTTTGGTTTGAATTATGAAAACAAAACAGAACGTCCCAATTATAATCGTGAAACTTTATTACAAATAGCTTCTGCTGAAAATATGAAGCAGGATAAACAACAAATGCTGCAGGTGCTGGAAAACTGGAAGAAGAAACAGGGAGTTGATAAACCAATTATGTATTTGCTCAATTTTAGTGGTGGTGGTAACCGTTCTGCCTGTTTTACATTAAATGTTTTACAACACCTGGATAGTGTTACGCATGGAGAATTAATGAAGAGGACTTTTTTAATGACTGGCGCTTCCGGTGGAATGTTAGGAGCCACTTATTTCCG
This sequence comes from Sphingobacteriales bacterium, assembly GCA_050256755.1. GTDB lineage: Bacteria > Bacteroidota > Bacteroidia > Chitinophagales > Chitinophagaceae > AWTP1-9. The sequence goes on from JBLMVP010000245.1 coordinate 13,481, forward strand.
TGAATTGTATTTGCGCAATCAACAGGGAGCAAAATATGATTTACAAGATGATGCATTACCTGATAATATCAGCAAAGATTTATTAAACCCTATTTTCTCTTCGTTTATCTCAAGAGATTTGATTGCGCCTGCTGAAAAATTCCCGGTAGGGCCTTACCGCTTCGTAAAAGACAGGGCCTACGCTTTTGAGGAACAATTAAATTTTAATGCCGGTGGTGTATTTAATAAACAATTAAAAGATTATGCCGAAGCTGAAAGAAACGCCACCATTCCATTGATGATTTTTAATTCAACAGTTACACTGGATGGAAGAAAGATGATGATAAGCACACAACCTGTACGATTTTTAATGCGCCCAGTGCCTGACACATCAAGCGGAATATACGGCGAACCGGATGCGATAGATTTCTGTAATTTTTTCAGCAAACAAAATCCATATAATCTCCGGTTGCTTACTGCTTTAAGAATTAATGCAACTTTTCCTTACGTGCTTCCCAATGTATGGTTGCCTACTCATCCTGTAATCGATATAATGGATGCAGGATTAAGAGATAATTACGGACAGGAAACAACCCTGCGTTTTTTGGATGTATTTAAGGACTGGTTGAATAAAAACACCAGTGGTGTTGTACAAATACAAGTGAGGGACAGGAAGAGTGGTGAATGGCAAAATGATTTTGGCGAACCCGGCATTTTACAGGCCATTACAAAACCTGCTACTATTTTGCAATACAACTGGCATAAATTATCCGACTATTACCAGGAAGAATTAACCACGTATGCTAATAACAGTTTTCATTTCCCTTTCCAGCGGATAGTATTTTCTTATGTTCCGGAAAAAGAAGAAAAAACAGCTGCTTTAAATTTTCATCTGACGGGAATTGAAAAATTAGATATCGCAGAAGCCTTACATTCCAAACAAAATCAACAGGCATTAAAAAACTTATACAATCTTCAAATCGTTACCAACCCGGTACTTCCTGTTAAGCAGGCTGAATAAGTTTTATAGCTTTTGATATAACTTTTATCTTAAACACACCGGCGGTTTCTTTCGGATCACCATCAATATGGAATGGAGCGGCAGTTAAATTTTTTATTGTAAGCGAAGGAGTTTGAAAATAAATGATATTTCTTTTCTCCGCATAATCATTAATATTTTGCAGGGCATTAATACCGGAGAATTGTGCCAGTACAGAAAAAGGCAGCATAAGTTTATTCATCTTTTTTACAATAACGATATCCAGTAAGCCATCACTTAAACTTGCTTTAGGTGCAATCTTCATATTATTACCAAATTGGTTACTGTTAGCAATACAAATAAAATATGCTCCGGTATCAAAGGTTTTTTCTTTTGACTGAATGGTGAATGAATAAGGTTTGGCTTTAAAATAATTGATGGCTGATACTTTTACATAAGTCTGCAATCCCCTTTTCTTTTGTTTGGCAAAATCATGCGCCACCTGTGCATCAAAACCCAAGCCACAGAGCATACAGGAAAATTCATCATTAATATAAAACCCGTCAATAAAAGAAGCTTTACCATTAAAAATTATATCCAGTGCTTTTGATGGTGCAGGAGAAATACCTGCGGCTAATGCTAACCCGTTGCCGGAACCCATTGGAACAATTCCAATATTTATATCAATATTTAACAGGGCAGCAGCTACAGCACTCACTGTTCCGTCACCCCCGCAAACTACTACATCTGTTATTTGTTCTTTGCTGATTTTATTTTTAAGCGTTTCATATTTACCGGCCCTGTCTGTATCCATTATTTCAAATGAAATACCAGCTTCTTTAGTCCTTTTACAAATAAGTTCTTTTAGTGCCGTTTTTTCTTTGGTCCCTGAAATAGGATTGATGAGATAAATAATTTTTCTTGACATAGTTGAAAATAAAAAAACAGCTGTGCTTTTTTTTTACAAAATTAACTCTTTCAATAACGTATATTTGCACGAATTCAATAACAAGTATTGAAAAGAAAAATTAAATACTACCGGCTAATTTGGTTAAAACATGATTTGCCCGCCGGTCTGTCTGTCTTTTTAGTTGCTCTTCCTCTCTGTCTTGGTATAGCCCTCGCTTCCGGTGCTCCGTTATATTCAGGTATACTTTCCGGCATAATTGGTGGCATTGTAATATCACTTATCAGTAATTCACCATTAAGCGTATCAGGACCTGCCGCAGGTCTATCCACTGTTGTGGCAGCTGCAATTGTTTCATTTGGAGATTATAAAATTTTTCTGCTTTCTGTAATTATTGGTGGCTTATTTCAATTGGTATTGGGAATTTTAAAACTGGGAGTGATTGCAAATTATTTCCCATCAGCCGTTATTAAAGGTATGCTGGCAGCAATCGGCATTATTCTTATTTCCAAACAAATACCTGTAGCAATTGGATACGACCAGCCTGATTTCTGGTCAAGCGGGTTTATGAGTTTGTTTGATACCAAAAACTTCTTTGGCAGTATTAAAAACTTTAGCGTACATGCTACAAGAGGAGCGGTATTCGTTACTCTTGCTTCTCTAATCATTTTAATTTTAATGCAGCAGGGTTATGCCAGAAAATTAAAAATGATACCTGCTCCCCTGTTGGCAGTATTAGCAGGCGTCATCATTAATTTTATTTTTACCAAAGCCACTATGGGTTTAACATTAAAACAAACTCAATTAGTTCATATACCAGGTAATCTTTTTGGCAATATTTCTTTCCCGGATTTTTCACAATTTTTTTCCCGTTCTGATATATGGAAAACGGGAGCGATGATAGGAATACTTGCCACACTCGAAACCCTGTTGTGTGTGGAAGCGATAGATAAATTAGATATTCATAACAGGGTAACTCCGGTAAACCGTGAATTGGTTGCACAGGGCATTGGAAATATAAGTTGTGGATTATTGGGAGCAATACCTGTAACGGCAGTTATAGTGAGAGGTTCTGCTAAGGTTGATGCAGGCGGAAGAACTAACATGTCAGCCTTTACCCATGGCGTTTTTTTATTACTTACTGTTTTGCTGATACCTTTCGCATTAAATAAAATTCCTTATGCTTCATTGGCTGCAGTACTATTAATAACAGGTTATAATTTAACCAAACCAAAACTCTACCGAAATATGTGGAGCCTTGGGTGGAAACAATTTTTACCTTTCATCTTCACTATTGTTATTATTCTTTTAACTGATTTACTGGTTGGTGTAAGTATTGGTTTATTAATCTCTATCTATTTCATCATTCAAAATAACTTTAAAGCAGAATATAAAATTCAAAAGACAAAGCAACATGAAACAGAGATTTTTTACATAAAACTAAACAGCAATGTTACTTTCTTAAATAAAGTTAAGTTGAGAGACACATTGGATAAAATTCCTGAATATTCTGTTTTAACAATTGACGGAAGCGAGTGTAATTTTATCGATTATGATATACTTGAAATAATAAGTGAATTTGATACCAAAGCCCACGACCGGCATATTGAAATTCACCTGAAAGGAATTGAAAAAGTTAATGTAACCGCAATACACTAACCGGCACTTACCACTTAAGCAGGGCACTGGCCCACGTAAAACCGCTGCCAAAAGCTGCCAAACAAACTAAATCGCCCTCTTTTATTTTTCCTTTTTCCCATGCTTCACATAAGGCAATGGGAATAGAAGCAGCAGTTGTATTGCCTAAATACTGAATATTATTATACACCTGGTCGTCTCTTAATCGTAATTTCTTTTGTACAAATTCTGCAATACGCAAGTTTGCCTGGTGCGGAATTAAAAGATTAATATCTAATGAGGTATACCCGTTAGCAGCCAATGCTTCCATTATCACTTCCGGAAACTTTATCACGGCTTTTTTAAATACAGCTGGCCCATCCATATTTGGAAAAACCTGCGCATTATCAATCATAGCATGGCTGAAAAACATTTGTCCAATTTCTGCTTCATCAAAATCTGCCAGTTTTTGTTCAGTCCAGTGGTTGGCATGTGTGCCCGGGTTATACATCGCCAAAATTTCTGCTGACTCACCATCACTGTGTAAATGTGTGCTTAAAATTCCCTGCTCTTCTTTTTCAGCGGGTTGCAAAACCACGGCGCCTGCTCCATCCCCAAAAATTACACTAACATTTCTTCCTCTCGTATTAAAGTCTAAACCAAAAGAATGTTTTTCACTTCCAATAACCAATATGTTTTTGTACATACCTGTTTTTATAAACTGGTCGGCCACACTTAAAGCATATATAAAGCCACTGCATTGGTTGCGTACATCCAATGCACCAATTTCTTTCATCTTCATAGCTCTTTGCACCAGGACACCGCAACCCGGAAAATAATAATCCGGGCAAATGGTAGCAAAAATAATAAAGTCAATATCCTGTGGAGTAATACCGGACCTTTCGATCGCAACTTTTGCAGCTTCTACCCCCATGGTAGCGGTGGTTTCTTTAGTACGATGAGCATAGCGTCGTTCTTTAATGCCTGTTCTTTCCTGTATCCACTCATCACTGGTGTCCATGTATTTGGTAAGATCGTTATTGGTAACAATATGTTCAGGAACATACATTCCTATGCCGGCAATTTTTGAACGAAACATACAGCAAAATTTAAGTCGATAAATGTAAGCAAAGAAAACAAGACAAACGCCGAAAACAAACAGGTGCCGCACATTGAAATAATCATAATTTTTCTGCGGTATAGTTTGTAATTTCATTATGTTATCTAAAACACATGGCCAATTTCAATAACCGTATACGGCAGGTTTTATTACTCATATTGATAGTAGCCATTGCTTTTTTAATAAGTAAAGAATTGTATGTTTTCCTTCCGGGCTTCCTGGGTGCAGTTACTTTATATATTCTTAGCCGGGAATGGTATTTGTATTCAACTGAAAATAAAAAATGGAATAAAAACCTTGCAGCAATCACCTTTTTGATTGGTTTTTTAATCATTATTGGACTACCCATTTATTTCACAATAAATTTGATGTCCCCAAAAATTAATTCCCTCTTTAATAATTCACAGGAGGTAATACAGGGCATTAAATCCGTATCCGCCAAAACAAAGGAATGGACTGGCCAGGATTTATTAACCGATAATACCATTGAAGAGATTCAAAAAAGGGTTACCAATTTTATTCCTGCATTCTTAAACAGCACGGCAGTCATCCTTGGCAACCTCGGCATTATGCTTTTTGTTTTTTTCTTTATGTTAACCAACGCAAGAAGCATGGAAAAATCGCTGGGTAATTTTATTCCCCTTAGAGAGGAAAATATTAATATTCTTGCTGCAGAAACCAAAAGCATGGTAAAAGCAAATGCTATAGGTATACCCCTTATTTCAATAATACAGGGAATTACTGCCATGATTGGTTATATAATTTTTGGCGTGAATGATTATTTATTATGGGGATTTATGACAGGTGTTTTTGCTTTTTTCCCAATAGTGGGTACTATGATAATATGGGTTCCATTAGTAGTATATCTTTTTGCAAACGGGCATACCGGGCAGGGAATAGGATTAACGCTGTATAGCTTGCTGGTTACAGGTAATATTGATTATTTTGCCCGGATTACTTTAATGAGAAAACTGGGAAATGTACACCCGCTTATTACGGTACTTGGAGTAATTGTGGGATTAAGTCTTTTTGGTTTCTGGGGATTTATATTCGGTCCCCTGCTGGTAAGCTATTTTTTATTATTGTATAAAATTTACACAAGTGAATTTGGGCCATTGCATGATGATAATCCCCATCAGCATGGATAAACAGACTAAATAAAAATACCCGCTGCCCTTTAGTTTTACTGAACAGAGAAACTCTATTTTTACATAAACCCTGTTAATATGAGTCTTCAGAAAGATATTCACCAGCTGCGCAATTTCAGAAACGAGTACCAAAAGGCAATTATAAACTTAATTTTTACCAATAACTGGCTGAGTGAAAAAATTAAAGAATATCTCGATAAAGAAGACATAACCCCGCAGCAGTTTAATATTCTCAGGATTCTGCGTGGGAGTTTTCCCGAGCCTCTGTCTACCTTACAGATCCGTGAACGAATGCTTGATAAAATGAGTGACACCAGCCGTATTGTTGATCGGCTGGTAGTAAAAGACCTGGTTAAAAAATCTTCCTGCAAAACGGACAAAAGATTAGTTGATGTATTAATAACAGATAAAGGAAAAAAACTGCTGGATAAACTTGATGCTAAAAGCAACGAAATGGATGGCATCTTATCGCATCTATCTGAAACGGAAGCCAAAACATTAAACAAACTGCTGGACAAAACAAGGGGCTCTTCCAAATAAATCAAACTAACTGCTTTACTTTTATAGAAAGTAAAAAGCAGCTTATGAAGCTTCTGAAAGTATCTTTTCTTTTCCATTTATTTTTTTCCTGTTTACAATTAGCGGCACAAAACAATTATGAATTTCGTGGTGTGTGGGTAGCCACCGTTGATAATATTGACTGGCCTTCCAAAATGACTATTGGAAATGTGGACCAGCAGAAAAAAGAATTTATTACCCTGCTGGATATGCATAAACAAAATGGGATGAATGCTGTAATTGTGCAAATTCGTCCGGCTACTGATGCTTTATATCCTTCGCAATACGAACCCTGGAGTGAATGGCTAACAGGAAAACAGGGCCGTCCGCCCATTCCTTATTATGACCCATTACAATTTATGATTGAGGAAACACATAAAAGAGGAATGGAGTTTCATGCCTGGTGTAATCCTTACCGGGCAGAGTTTAAAATTGGCACATCAACTATTAGTCCATCACATATTACTAAAATTCATCCTGAATGGTTTCTAGTTTATGGTGACAAAAAATATTTTGATCCAGGCAATAAAGAAGCACAGTTATTTGTAAATAACATTATCAAAGACATTGTTCACAATTATGCCATTGATGCTATTCATTTTGATGACTATTTTTATCCATACCGTATTACCGGTATCGAATTTCCAGACAGTATTTCATACATTAAATATGGTAATGGATTAAATAAAGATGATTGGCGAAGAAGTAATGTAGATTCTATTATTGTTTTACTTGATAAAACCATTAAAGCCATCAACCCTAAATGTAAATTTGGTATATCACCTTTTGGTGTTTGGCGTAATAAAGACAAAGATCCCGATGGCAGTGATACCAAAGCAGGTCAAACTAATTATGATGATTTATATGCTGATATTATATTATGGCTAAAAAAAGGGTGGATAGATTATGCAGCACCCCAATTATACTGGGAGTTTGGTCACAAAGCTGCTCCTTACGAAGTGTTGATCGACTGGTGGAATAATCACACCTACGGCAAGCATTGTTATATTGGATTGGGAATTTACAGAGCAGGTACAAATGATGCCTGGAAAGACAAAACACAATTACCAAGGCAAATATCATCGCTGCGCAGTAAAGCAAATATCAATGGTATGATATTCTTCAGCAGCAAATCATTTGAAAATAATCCCAATGGATGGAATGACAGTTTGCAGCAAAATTATTTTAAAATGCCGGCCTTAGTGCCGCCGATGGATTGGCTGAAAAAATAAGTTTTTAGGAGTATGGGCGCATACTTTAAAAATACAGAGTAACCAGTCTTTTTCATTAACCATATGCTATAAAACTTCAAATTAATACCTTTGCTGGCACAAACTATATTAATATGCCAGGATTTGAATTATGGGGCGCCGAAGAACGCAAAGAAGTAAATGATGTACTGGAAACAGGAATCCTTATGCGCTATGGGTTTGATGGCCCACGCAAAGGAATTTGGAAGAGCAAAGAACTGGAAGAAAATATCTGTTCTAAGTTTGGCTGTAAATACGCGCAGTTGGTTAGCAGCGGAACTGCAGCATTAACTACTGCTATGAGCGCCTTGGGCATTGGTGCGGGGGATGAGGTAATAATTCCTTCCTTTACATTTGTTGCCAGTTTTGAAGCAATACTTAGTGTTGGTGCTGTTCCGGTAATGGTTGATATAGATGAATCATTAACATTGAACCCCGATGCAGTTCGAAAAGCAATAAATGCAAGAACCAAATGCATCATGCCTGTACATATGTGTGGCAGCATGGCTGATATGGATGCATTACAATCCATCTGCAAAGAACATAATTTGATTTTACTGGAAGATGCCTGTCAGAGTATTGGCGCAACTTATAAAGGAAAAAAATTAGGAACTATTGGCGATGCCGGAACTTTTTCGTTTGATTTTGTAAAAATAATAACCTGTGCTGAAGGTGGTGTGGTGATGACTAACAAAGAAGATGTTTATATAAAAAGTGATGGATACAGTGATCATGGTCATGATCATAAAGGGGTTGACAGAGGCGCTGATCTCCATCCATTTATTGGATATAATTTCAGGATAAGTGAATTGCATGCAGCAGTTGGTTTGGCGCAAATAAAGAAACTGGATACTTTTTTATCTATCCAAAAAAAGAATCATAATCAATTAAAAAATATATTAAGCAGGTTGTCTGAGATTACATTCCGTGTAATTCCTGACCCAGAGGGTGACAGCTGTACTTTTTTAAGCTGGTTTTTACCAACAGAAGATATAACACGAGCTGTAGTAGCAGAATTAAAAGAACAAGGGATCCTTGCAGGTAATTTTTATTGGTTCGATAATAACTGGCATTATATACGCAAATGGGATCATTTAAAGAATTCAGTCACATTAAACGCACTGCATCCTGATTTAAAACAGGCTGTTATCAATAATACCAGAAAAGAATTTTCAGCCAGCGATGCTGTAATGAGCCGATGTATTTCTACCGCTATCAGTTTATTATGGACAGAAGAACAAATAATGGAAAAAGGTGAGAAGATAGTGAGTGCTATTAAAAAAGTTCTGGTTAAGCAAAATGTAGCTTTATAATATATAAAGAAATAAGTCAATTACGTAAATAAAACTGAGCCGTATTGTTCTAAACAATGCGGCTTATTTTTTTCCTTCCAGTTTATTTACATAATCTAATGTGCCTAACCTAAAACGAAAGGGAATAGCTGTGATTTTTTCAAGCTTTAATTCCTGCCGGCAAAAGAAACCAAGATGTTGGCTATAGTAGTTAGCAGGAAGACCATCTACCTTCATGGAAGAAAAACATTGGTTAAATAATGGAATTTCAACTTTTTTTTGTGTGATGGGCTTATATATTACTAAAGAGGAAATGGGTTTTTTAACAGAAACCCCGTTAAGTCTTGACGGAAATGCTTGCTGGGCCTGCATTTTAACTGCAAGTGTTAAAAAAAGAAAAACTATTCCACAATAATTGTTCCAATTCTTCACTTCATATGAGTTTGTATGTAAATTTACAGCATTAAGTTGAAACATCAGCATGGCATTAAGTCAAAGTTTACAGCAACGGCTCCTGCAAAAATTATCGCCCCAGCAAATTCAGTTAATGAAATTGCTGCAGGTTCCTACTGCCAACCTTGAAGAACGGATTAAAGAAGAACTGGAAGAAAATCCTGCCCTTGAATTAAGTGAAGAAGATCATGATGACCATTTTACTGAGGAAGTAAAAGATGAATTCGACACCAGTAACGAAGAAGAGTATGAATTAGATGGTAGCCAGGATGAATATGATAATATTGATGTAAGTGAATATATCCACGCCGGAGATGATGATATTGCTGATTACAGGCTAAGAGATGATAACTATCCCGAAGAGGATGAAAAAAGAACCATTCCTGTAAGAGTAGAAACAAATCTTCATGATCACCTGCTGGAACAACTGGGTCTTTTAAATTTGGAAGAAAAGAAACTGCGTATTGCAGAGCAAATTGTGGGGAGTATTGATGATGACGGCTATTTAAGAAGAGAAAATTCTGCTATAGTGGATGATCTTGCCTTTCGCCAAAATATTGAAAGCAGTGAAGAAGAAGTGGAAGAAATTATTCAGATGATTCAGCAGTTTGATCCACCCGGTGTGGCGGCAAGGGATTTACAGGAATGTTTGTTACTTCAGCTTGACAGGATGAAAAACGAAGGAAAGAAAGTAGATACAGCCATGGCAGTATTGGGCAAATACTTTGAAGAGTTCACGAAGAAACATTACGAAAAAATACAAAGGGGATTAAACCTGAGCGATGAAGGTTTAAAAGATGTCATTAATCATATTATCAAGCTTAATCCAAAACCCGGAGGAAATGTTGGCGAAGTAAGTAAATCTGAAAACTATGTTGTTCCAGATTTTTTCATTCATAATACCGGTGGCCGGTTGGAAATCACCCTCAATTCTAAAAACGCACCTGACCTCCGGATCAGCGATGGATACAGGGAAATGCTAAAGGATTACGACAGGGGCAGTAAAAAAGATAAACGACAAAAGGAAGCTGTTTTATTTATTAAACAAAAAATTGATGCCGCTAAATGGTTTATCGATGCCATCAAGCAAAGACAAAATACGTTGATTCATACAATGACGGCAATTATGGAACATCAGCGGGAGTTTTTTTTAACCGGTGATGAAACTACTTTGCGGCCAATGATTTTGAAAGATATTGCTGAAAAAACCAATCTTGATATATCAACAGTAAGCCGTGTTGCTAACAGCAAATTTGTACAAACAGAATTTGGAACTTATCGTCTTAAATTTTTCTTCAGTGAATCGCTCAGCACAGATAGTGGAGAAGAAGTTTCTACACGGGAAGTGAAAAAAATTTTAAGTGATATGGTAGAAGGAGAAAGCAAGAAGAAACCACTAAGTGATGAAAGGCTGACAGAATTACTCCAGGAAAAAGGTTATAATATTGCCCGCAGAACCGTAGCTAAATATCGTGAACAATTAAATATCCCCGTAGCAAGATTGCGCAAACAATTGTAAGATGGAAGAAATTTTACAGGTAAATGAAGCCGGTGAACTGGAACCAAAGCAAGCTTATCCCTTACTGGTAAGAGTTACTGCCACAATAATCAGTTATCTTTTTCATCCCTTATTTATCATAGGAATAATGGGTTGGTATATTATTTACCAGCACCCAACTGCCTACATAGGTACAGATGAAAGTCTAAAAAAAAGAGTTTTATTGATCTTGTTTGCCAATGCAATTTTCTTCCCTTTTGTTTCGGTACTACTTCTTAAAGCAGTAGGTTTTATCAAATCCGTTTTACTTCCAACACAAAAAGAACGTATCATTCCATATATCATTACTAATTTCTTTTTTTTCTGGACATTCTGGGTTTTTCGAAATACACCTGAATCACCAATAATAATGAAAGCTATGACATTAGGCGTATTCCTTGCTTCTTCCTCCGCTATTCTGTTTAACATCTACCATAAAATAAGTATGCATGCAATAGGTGTTGGTGGGTTAGTTGGAGTAGCATTAACTTCTCTTTACCATGAGCCTTCTGTAATTTCAGCTTTGCCGCTAACGGTGGCACTTTTAATTGCAGGTTTTGTATCTACTTCCCGCTTAGTTATATCCAATCACAAGCCGGCAGATATATATATTGGATTTATAGTTGGCATAGTTTGCCAGTTTATTGGCTGGTGGGTTATGGCGTCATAAAAATCCCGCCTCCGGCAGGAACATGATGAATAATACTTACTGCTGAGATAAGCGAGTTTAACTGTTTACCAGTTTTGATTTTTTTAAATATTTTTTTGTAGGATGATATATAAATAAACAGGTCCCTCCTTTTATAAGATCAATAATTTTTTCAAGTTCATTCATTGGTACAGCAGGACAGCCTAAACTTCTTCCTAAATGCCCTGTTGAGCGGATAAAATTTTCATTTACATATTCAGCACCGTGTATCACAATTTTGCGTTTATATGCTTTATCGTTTACACCGGGCTCCTCGCCTTCTAATTTCAATGCATAACCTTTTTCTCCATAGTATGTACTCCCGGTAATATAAAATCCAAGGCTGCTTTTATTGGAAGATGGTTGGTTAGAAAAAGAATAAGCATAAGTTGTCCCGGAATTGCGTCCATGCGCAACAAATGTATTTAAAAGTAATTGCCTGTTATTTAAATCCAGTATGAAGAGACGTGGTTTATTAGAAGGTTTTGAAAAATCAATAATGGAAAGAATTCCTTCACGTGCCACCTTATTTAATCTTTCTAATTTTTTATACCCTTTTATTGCCAGTTCAAATACATTCTTTGTCAACCCCAACAAATTTAAATTCATCGACCGGTAAATAGAATCTGTTTCAAGCATTACTGAGCGGGCTTCATTATTAGAGGCAATATTTTTTTTGCTGAGATGAACACTCTTGCCGTTGGAAACCAAAACGGGGAATTGAAGAAAAAATGAAAGAAGCAACAGATATGCAATCAAGCGCTTTTGTGGAACAGTTGTCATAGCCACGGATTTAGGATATGGATTCTAAAAATAGAAACTATTTCTAAAAATTTAGAACGAAAAACCTGGAATTTTATTACTCAGAATTGCCACTAATTATCCCTTAAGAGGGACAATTTTATTGAAACATGGTTGACATCTTCCAGCACTCAAACATTTGCATAAAATAATTGTTTAACAGGCAGGCGTTTTGCTTCTTAATTTTGTGGTATGAATCTCGAAATAATTAACCAGCTTTTTATTGTTGGCGGTGCTACTTCCGGTTTTGGCAAAGCGGTAACAGAAGCATTATTAAATGAAGGTGCAAATATTATTGCTGTTGCCCGTACAGAAGAAAAATTACACGCATTACAAACAACCCACCCGTACAAAGTAGAAATTGTGAGCGGTGACTTGACACAAAGTGATACCATCAAAAAATTAAAAGATGTAATTGGTGGAAGACAAATACATGGCGCATTAATTAATGCAGGCGGTCCGCCAGCTATGACAGTGATGGAAACAAAATTAGAAGACTGGGACAATGCCTATAAAAATGTAATGCGCTGGAAAATTGAATTAACACAGGCCCTTATTCCTTCCATGGTTGAAAATAAATATGGCAGGCTGCTTTATATAGAAAGTGCTTCCGTAAAACAACCAATGGAAAACTTAGTATTGAGCAATTCCATGCGTTTAGCTGTAGTAGGATTTGTGAAAACACTAAGCCAGGAAATTGCACATGAAGGAATAACTTTAAATGTTCTGGCGCCGGGTTATCATGCCACATCTGCTATGGACAGATTATTCAAAAAGAAAAACGAACAAACAGGCATGACGATAGACGATGCCATGCTTCAATACATCAGCCAGACAAGAGTTGGCTTTTTAGGAGCAGCAGAAGATTTTGCCTCACTCGCTGTTTGGTTACTCAGTCCGCACAGCCGTTATTTAACAGGACAAACGATAAGTGTTGATGGTGGTATGATTAAAGGAACAATGGGGTAGCCTGATTAAAAAATCCCGCTTAACGGCGGGATTATCTTTGTTAATTAGAGTACCGAACGATAAAGTGATTGCGACGCAACCAGCGATGCTACCTGCAACACAGCTGGTATTACCAGCCTAATACATAAGCAAAAATTAACGGCACTACAATTGTAGCATCACTTTCCACAATAAACTTAGGTGTATGAATATCTAATTTACCCCAGGTAATTTTTTCGTTTGGTACTGCGCCGGAATAAGATCCATAAGAAGTAGTACTGTCACTTACCTGGCAGAAATAACTCCAGAAAGGAACATCATGCCATTCCAAATCCTGGTACATCATGGGCACTACACAAATTGGAAAATCTCCTGCAATACCACCACCAACCTGGAAAAAACCAACTCCTTTGCCTGATGAATTGTTACGGTACCAATCAGCTAACCACACCATATATTCAATTCCATTCTTTACCGTGCTTGCCTTTAACTCGCCTTTAATGACATAGCTGGCAAAAATATTTCCGGTAGTGCTGTCTTCCCAACCAGGAACAACAATAGGAATATTTTTTTCTGCGGCTGCAATTATCCAGCTATCTTTTGGATCAATTTCATAATACTGTTTCAATTCACCACTTAAAACAGTTTTATATAAAAATTCGTGCGGAAAATATCTGTCACCTTTTGCTTCTGCTTCTTTCCATTGTTTTACCAAATGTTTTTGCAGGCGGCGGAAAGCTTCTTCTTCCGGAATACAGGTATCTGTTACACGATTGTAATGATTCTCCAGTAAATCCCATTCTTCCTGCGGTGTTAAATCGCGATAGTTGGGAATACGTTTGTAATGACTGTGTGCAACAAGGTTCATAACATCTTCTTCCAAATTTGCGCCGGTACAACTGATGATATCAACTTTTCCCTGGCGAATCATTTCTGCCAATGAAATACCTAACTCGCCGGTACTCATGGCACCTGCCAGTGTAATCATCATCTTGCCACCTTCCAGTAAATGTTGTTCATAACCTTTGGCAGCATCCACCAAAGCAGCTGCATTAAAATGACGGTAATGATGCTGAATAAATTGTGAAATCGGTCCTTTGTTCATTTTATTAATTTTTAAAGAACCGCCTTCAGATCATCCCGCTAAGGCGGGATGAGACATTGCGGCTGTTTTGCCTCTTTATCATCCAGGCAAAAAAGAGCGGCAAAAGTAGCCATTTTTATTTTTCGGTGCTTGAAGTTCCAAAGAAGAGTTTGGTGACAAAAAAAAGAAAGCCCCGATATAGACATACCGGGACTTTTGGTTAAGGCTCTGATTAGTATTTTAAAGTTCTTCCATCCGCTGATGTACAAACTCCATTAACGATTTTATGTAGGCTGGTGAAAAATCAAATTTCAATCCTGCTGTTTCAAACAACTGCACCAGTGTTTTTGTTCCACCCAAACTTAACGCATTTATATAATTTGTCAAAGCTTTTTCTTTGTTCTCCATGAATTGTTTCCACATTCCTATGGCACCTAATTGGGCAATGCCATATTCAATATAATAGAATGGGACTTCAAACAAATGCAATTGTTTTTGCCATGTAATTGCACGGTAAGTTTCCAGGCCGGAATAATCAACTGCCCCGGAAGAAAATTCAGTAAGTATTTCTACCCACTTAGTTGTTCTTTCTTCTTCTGTATGTTTTGGATTGGCATATAACCAATGCTGAAATTTATCAATCGTGGCAATCCAGGGAAAAATAGTTATCACTCTCTCCAGCTGATGCTCTTTGGCCCTTTGCAAATCTTCCTTGCTATCAAAAAAAGTACTCCAGTAAGGCATGCTGAATAATTCCATGCTCATGCTTGCCACTTCAGCAATTTCCATTGGATAATCTTTAAAAGCATTTAATTCCAATGTATGTGTAAGAAAAGAATGTACTGCATGGCCGCCTTCATGAACCATCGTAGTTACATCATCCATTTGCCCGGCAGCATTCATAAAAATAAATGGTGCGCCACTTTCTGCCAATGGACAATTATATCCACCCGGAGCTTTTCCTTTCCTGCTTTCCAAATCGAGGTGACCCATTTTATCCATTTTGTTTATACAGTCACCAAAGAAAGGATTGAGTTGATTGAAACAGCTGATGGTTTTCGTCAGCAATTCTTTGCCGCTTACAAAGGGATTTAATGGTTTTTCTCCTGCCGGATGAGCCTCAATATCCCATGGACGTAAGGTATCTACACCCAGTTTCGTTTTTTTGTTTTCATAAATCTTATTCACCAATGGCAATACATATTCTTTTACCGCTTCGTGAAACTGGAAACACTCTTTTTCGGTGTAATCAAATCTTCCCAATTCTTTGAAGCGATAAGCAGTGTATGAAGGTAGATCGGCATTAACTGCTAATTGGTTTCTTTTATCAATCAACTTATCAAATAATTCATTCATTGCCTCTTTATCCTGCAATCTTCTTTCAAAAATTTTACGGTATACTTCTTCACGAAGTTTGCGGTCTTCATTTTCTAAAAATTTAGAAGCCTGCTGTAAAGTATATTCCTGCCCATTTACTGTAACCGTCATTTTACCGGCGATAGTTCCAAAATGCTGTTGCAATACTGCTAATTCAGATTGTAACGGAATATTTTTTTCCCTGAAAAGTTCAATATTCTTTTTTACACTGCGTAAGTATGTGTGATATTTTTCCTGGTTTAATTGAGCAGTAAATGGAGAATCCACCAGCTTCCTGTTAAGCTTATCAGCATAAGGCTGCATTTTTGGCAAAATCTCGGTATAAAAAAAGTTGAAGGATTCTTCCAGTTGTTTATTCTCTGTATCGCAGGTCATTTTTATTTGCCGCCAGCAGGCATCTTCATTGGCAATGGCATCCGTTTCATTCACATCTTTCAGCCATTGTTCTAATTCAGCAACAGAATTTATATGTCGTTCCAGCAGTTCTTGAAAATATGGTTCTAATGCTTCCCATGTAGTGATTACAAAATCTTTGGGAAAATAATGACGTTCTATTTTTTTTATGTCGGCTGAATAACTCATATACCATAATCCATCCGCCGGTGGGCGGATTTTTTTAATAATTAATAGTTTCAAGAAGATTAAAACGTCCCTTTATGAGTTGGGGGTTCTTATTCTGATTTCTTTTTCCTTGTGGTTTTTTTAGGGGGTTCTTCTCCACTTGCTTCAGTTGTTGCTTTTTTCTTTGTGGTCTTCTTTGGTTTTTCTTCTGCTACTATTTCTTCAACAGGTTCTGCCTCATTTTCTTCAGGTACTTCACTTAATTTTATTTCAACGTTATTCGTCTTTAAAACGGTGTACCATTTAACCATCTTTTTCATATCGCTGCTATACACCCTGTCAAAATCCAAATCAGGAAATACTTTTTCAAAGTATTTTTTTAATGCCCCATTGTCTTTGCCATCTGGTAAAGCCTCGCTGCTTTTTTCCATGGCAGTATAAATATCCACCAGGTTCACATTATCCCGCACGGTAAATATTTCAATACTTTCCAGGTGAGAAAAATTGTGTACCCTGCTGCTTACAAATTTGGTGCTTTTGTCATCTAATGACCTCACAATAGCCCCATCGCCTTTGCTGCTCACTAATTCATATAAACCGGGCATTCCGGTTACTGCAATAATTTTGTTGTATTCCATGGTTCACTTTTCGTTTAAGGGATGCAATTTAATGCTAAAATGGGAATTGGGTGGATTTGTTGTAACTGTAAATAAAAAAACCGCTGCAGAAGCTGTAACGGTTTATGGTACGGCGGTTTACCTTTATGAACGACCATATTTCCAAAACAAACCAATACCTGCCATGGAAATCAATGAAAAGGCTATAATGGTTTTGGCTGATTCATCGGTGCCGTACATGGAATTGTGTAATTGCAGGGCAATGTATCTATAGGAGGTATCAACCGGAACGACGCTGTTTCGTTTTTCCATCAATTCATTTACTGCTATTTCATCATCCCAGTCTTCATAACCTTTGCCGGTTAAATAGGCCAGCATTTCCATTTCTTTTTTACGGCGTTCTTTTAATTCTTTTAAATATTTTTTTCCCTCTGTACAACTAAAGTCGCCTTGTGCAGGGTGGGTAATAATATATCTTGCCTGGTAATTTTCTGTGTTAGGTGTAGTTTGAAATTGTAAATCCTGCGGAAATGAACTCCTGTTATAACGTATATGCAAACGGGTGAAATAAACTTTATCGGAATAATCGTCTTCTTCATAAACGTCGTTATAATTTTTCCAGTCCCTGTTAATCCACCACACACCTGCCTGCACTAAATCCTGTGTTGAAGGTGCTGTAGCCACACAGGGATCACATTTTACATAATTAGAAGGGCTTACATCCCAGGCGTATTCAAGCATAGCAATTGATTTGCCTTCTTTATTCCATTGATGATTAAACAGGTTGCTGTAAAAACTGCCAAAATTATTTTGTACAAAGAGCGGAATATTTTTTCCTGTAGGTAAAGAAACGGTTCTGTAATTGGTGCATTCAATTCTTCCATTCCTGGTAAAACCATATACAATCATATCCTGGTCACCATCTGCATTAGCCATTCCCAAACGAATAGGCAACATGAACTTGGGTGAAGTAAAACTGATTTGTAATGGGCGAAGAAAATTGCCGGCAACTTTTTTCATTTCTTCTTCATTTACTTTCACCACAAAAAATTTAAGATTGCTTTTGATATAAGGCTCCAGTACTTCATTGGCACCGGGAGGAATTTTATATCCATTTTCATCCAGCCATGTTTTTAATCCTGATGATTCTTTAGCACTGAGAATTAAAATATCATATTCGCCAATGAGATATTTTGCTTCAATTGTTACTCCCCAATCCTTACGGTTACTATAGCCTCTTACTACCACATCATTTAAAGCAATTCCCGGAGCCTTTCCGCTTAGAGCCTTTTCAAATTCATATCTGTTGCATGGATTCTGATCATAATATTCTACTAACCTTGGTTTACTGTATTCATTCAATGTATTAAATATGCTTTGTTCAACTACTTTTATATCACTCTTCTTTAATACAACCGGTACAGGAACTACCATGGCGAAATCTTTTATGTTGCCTTTGTAGTCGTTGTACATGGTAATTACATTCCGGTTTCCATCTCTGACGATAATTACCTGAGAAGTTTTGTTTTTTAGTGTGCCATCGGCTTTACTTACATAAAACCCGCAGAACGAAAACACATCGTTGTTAATAAACAACAGTGTTAATAATCCAACAGTCATTTTCTTTTTCATGGTACTATACATTTTGATGAATAATATTTTTTTGTTGATTAAATGAAGTGCTGTTCCATTCAAATTTTTTATAATTGAAAACCTTATCCAGTAACGGAACCAATGGAGCTGCTAACACAAGAACAAGTATTGGTGTATTGTACATCCATTTAAAGGCGGAGAGATAAAAGGCAATAGCTGCTATCAATATCGCCCAGATAATTCTGGCTACAGGATGATTGGGGGCAGTTTTAGGATCGCTAATCATAAAAAAAGAAAACAACAAAAGGCTTCCAGTTGTAACTGATTGAACAAAGAAATCAATTGGCCAGTGCAGGTATAAAATTTGTCTTACAAACAACAGGCCGACAAAAGTTAAAAGAAAAGCTAATGATATATCCAGCTTCTGAACCTTTGTAACCACAATAAAACCCAAAGCAGAAACACCCAGTAATAAAATCAATCCGCTTCCCCACTGACCGGTAGAAAGCCATGCATCTTCAGTTAAATAAATTGTGGCAACAAGACCAAATGCAGAAGGATTAAATAAATGTTTGCCTTTGAAACGGAAAATATATTTTGAAATAATAGTTAAGGCTGATGCGATTAAACAGATATACCAGTCATTCGTTTTTAGCAACAAACAAAGACTAAGAGAACTGATTAAGGCACTTTTCCAGCTATCATATTTTTTGCTGGTAAAATATTCTATTGCCAGTTGAATGAGCAATGCGGAACTGGTGTATAAAAAATAAGTAAGCCATTCAGCATTCCAGTGCAAATACATCAGGCCATAAGACAATAAGAGTAACTGGAAGCCTATTTGGAAATAACGGGCATCCCAACGGGTGGTTGGCTGGGCCATAACTTGATTATTTGCTTATAAGATGAGGAGTATAAAAAAATTACATAACTAACACAAAATCTTTTTTCGAATTGGATGAGTGGTTTCTGTAAAGATTAATTTTGGACTACCTTTTATCTATAAAATCAACTAGTATGAAGAAATATTTATTATTTTCTTTTTTTATTACACTAGTTGTATCTGTAAAATCACAGCAAAATAAAATCCCCTGCAGCAACCCTGTTTATCGGCAATTTGATTTCTGGCTGGGGGAATGGGAAGCTTTTGGTACCAAAGGTAATAAGGCCGGTGACAGCAAAATAAGTGTAATACTTGACAGTTGCATAATATTGGAAGAATGGACAAGTGCTTCTGTGCAGCAGGGATTACGCTATGCAGGCAAAAGTTTTAATACCTACAATATGGCCACTAAACAATGGCAGCAAACCTGGGTAGACAATGCCGCCGGAACTACTGAATTTTTGCGTGGAGAGAGCAGCGAGGGGAAAATAATTTTATACGCAGATAAGGTACCGGGTGGGCCCAATGGAAAAATTTATATGCGGCGACTGACATTTACAAAACTGAGTGATGATAAAGTAAGACAGTTTGGCGAAAGAAGTGATGACGAAGGGAAAACCTGCACGACAGAATACGATTTGGAATACAGGAGGAAGAAATGAATTAATTTATATTTAACCAAAACCAAGCGACATGACAAATGCAATCAGCTGGTTTGAAATACCGGCAACCGATTTAGGAAGGGCAACCAAATTTTATGAAACTATTTTAGGAGTCACATTAAATCCGCTTGATTTACCCAATATAAAAATGCGGATGTTTCCGCTGGATGATATGATGACGGGTGTGGGTGGAGCTATAGTTGACAGTGGTGGTTTTCATATACCATCAGCAACAGATGGGCCTTTGATTTATCTCAATGGCAATCCTGATGTGCAAAATGTATTAGATAAGGTGGAAGCCGCAGGTGGAAAAATCATGGTTCCAAAAACAGAAATATCTCCTGAGTACGGGTATATGGCGGTAATTATTGATACCGAGGGAAACAGGATTGCTTTCCATAGTGTTCCATTTTCTATATAGTTTTATTTAAGTAAATTTAATTTAGAGATACTTACATCATAAGTATCTCTTTATTTATTTAAAAAAATCCTGCCATGGCTTACAACGAAAAAATAGCCGACCGCACCAGGGAAATCATTGCTGAAACACATAAAAATGTAGAGGAGAAAGCAATGTTTGGCGGTTTGTGTTTTATGGTAAACAATAAAATGTGCGTTGGAGTGGAAAAGGAAAGATTAATGGTAAGACTTGACCCCGCAAAGTTTGACGAAGTAATACAAAGGGAAGGCTGCAAGCCAATGGACTTTACCGGAAAAGTTATGAAGGGTTTTGTGTTTGTAGATACCGATGTATTAAATACCAAAAAGAAATTAGAATACTGGATTAAGCTTGCATTAGAGTTTAATAAAATTGCCAAACCATCCAAAAAGAAATCGGCAGCAAAGAAGAAATGAAATACAGTGTAAATAAATCAATAGAAATTCTTGAAAGAACAGCATCGGTTCTTAAAACATTACTTCCCAATCTTCATAATGATTGGGTAAGTAATAATGAAGGCCCAGAAACATTTTCACCATACGATGTAATAGGTCATTTAATTCACGGAGAAAAAACAGATTGGGTACCAAGAGCAAAAATTATTTTGGAGCACGGCACAGCAAAACCATTTACGCCATGGGACAGGTTTGCACAATTTGAAGAAAGCAAAGGCAAAACATTGCAACAATTACTGGATGAATTTGAAACAGTAAGAAAAGAAAATATACTTTGGCTTAAATCATTGAATTTATCGGAGACAGATTTGGATAAAAAAGGAATGCATCCCAGACTTGGAGAAGTAACATTACGAAACCTCTTAGCTACCTGGGTAGTGCATGATTTAACACATATTGCTCAAATAACAAGGGTGATGGCCAAACAATATAAAGAAGAGATGGGGCCATGGCCTGAATTTTTCCGGATCCTGAGTTTTTAATAATTTCAATAGAACCAAAACTCAATCAACATGATAAAGAGATTCACCTTCTGGCTGTGGGGACTTGTTGTTGTTCAGTTATTAACAGCAACTTTCCATTCT
>JBLMVP010000246.1:0-2826 GCA_050256755.1 Sphingobacteriales bacterium
TTTTGTGAGCAACAGCTTTAATCTCTTTGTCATAAAGGAAAAATGCTGCATTATGAAGGTCTTTTCCTTCCACTCTTTTATTCCTGTCAGGTGCACCTACAATCACCGCAATGGTATCTGCATATTGCTTTATTGTATTAATAGACTCAGTGCATTTATTGATAAAATCATTAAACTCCAAAAAATCTCTGGGAGGATAACCACAAATACTCAGTTCACTGAACATAATAATATCGCCACCTTGTGACTTGGCCTCTTTAACGGCTTGAATTATTTTTTCTGTGTTGCTTTCAAAATTCCCGATATGATAATTCTGCTGTGCTAAAAATATTTTCATACCCAATCCGCCATTCAGCGGAGCTTTATAGTTTTATTAGTTATTTTTTCAATTTCTTTGCAAAGTTAATTTATTCAAGCCCATTAATATGAGATTATACTTTTTAGCCTCTATCCTTTTCCTGCTGGCCTCCTGCAAAGACAATAAAATTCCCGATGTTTCTAACATAAAAATTGATTTGCCTGTAGAACGGTACGATAAACTTATTTACGGAATTGATTCGAATAATGTAGCCGAAGGTCTGCAAAAAGTATATGCTCAATATCCGGCCTTTACCAATGCTTTTGTTGGGCAGGTACTGCAATTGCGTACGCTTTACAGTGATACAAGCAAAATGTTACAGGAAGCTATGAAAAACTATCTTACGCATACCCAGCAGTTGAAAGATTCAGTATGGAAAAAATTTGACAGCAATAAAGACTGGACGAAAGATTTGGAGAAAGCACTGCGTTATGTAAAATATTATTTCCCAAAATATAATGTGCCCAAACTCATTTGCTTTATTGGAGATTTAACAGGACGGGAAATTTTAACTCAGGAGGGGTTAGCAGTAGGTCTTGATTACTATTTGGGAAAAGATTTCACCTATTACCTCATTCCCGAAATACAAACACAAATCCCCGCCTACTTATCCCGTCGTTTTTCTGTTGAATATCTTCCAACTAATTGCATGCTGGCAATTATTGATGATTTATATCCTGATACCAGTTTTGCAAGGCCATTGATAGAACAGATGGTTGAAAAAGGAAAACGATATTTTATCCTGGATAAATTTTTGCCTAAAGCAGACGACACTTTAAAACTCCAGTATACCAAAACACAAGTAGACTGGTGTTACAATAACGAAAAAGATATCTGGAAATTTTTCTTAGAGGGCGATTTACTTTATTCTACTGAACCATCAGTAAGTAATTTTGTTTCCGAAGGACCTTCTACTCAGGGTATGCCACAGGAATCGCCCGGTAATATTGGCTTATTTGTTGGATGGAGAATTGTAGAAAAATATTTAGAAAAGCATCCTGGTACAACTATTCAGCAGTTGATGAAGACAGAAGCAAAAATAATTTTTAATGAATCAAGGTATAAGCCTTAGCTAAGTATTTTGTCCTAACTGTTTCATGATTTTAAAATGAGAAACTACCGCTGCTCCCATTGTTGGAAAACAATGATAGGGTAAATTAAACTCCTCGCATTTCTTTTTTACTATTTTACTGATAGCGGGATAATGGATGTGACTTATTTTTGGAAACAGGTGATGTTCTATCTGGTAATTTAATCCTCCAAAAAACCAGGTTACTAATTTGTTGCCGGGAGCAAAATCGGCTGTGCTCTTAACTTCATGTTCAGCCCAGGCCATTTCAAAAATTTTGGTTTCGCCAGCAGTTACTTTTTCAAATTCTGTATTTTCTACAACATGAGCCAGCTGAAAAACAATAGCCAGAGTTAACCCCATAAAAATATGCAGGAAAATAAATCCAACGAGCCACGCTTTCCAGCCCACTAACATTACCGGAATAGCGATATAAAATAAAACATACATAATCTTGGTAACCCAAAAAATAAAATGTTCTGTTGCATTCATTTTTTGTATGGAGGTTGTGTAAATTTTTTTCTTGAAATACTTATTAAAATCCATCAAAAAAATCCAGGCAAAAGAAGAAATAGCATAAACAAGTACCACATAAATATGCTGGAACCGGTGGGCTGGCACCCATTTTTGTGAAGTACATTGCCGCATTAAGGGGCTTTTGGCAATATCATCATCAATACCGTCCACACTTGTATAAGTATGATGAAGGATGTTGTGTTTAACCTTCCATATAAAAGCATTGCCACCAAGAGCATTTAAACTGTATCCCAAAAAATTGTTTACCCATTTTTTACCCGAATAACTTCCATGACAAGCGTCATGCATGACATTAAACCCAATGCAGGCCAATACAACGCCCAACAAACTACTAAGAAAAATACCCCATTCAGCAGGTAAGTTTAAAAACAATAATGAAACATAAAGCATGATAGCTGCCGATACCAGTACAATTGTTTTATAGTATAAATTCCAGTTACCGGTTTTTTTTAATTGTTTGCTGGCAAAATAGTTATCTACTGAATCTTTAAGTGACTGAAAAAAAAGATTGCTGCTGTTGTTGAAAGAAACTTTTGACATATTTTTATTTTACATCACACCATATGGGAAGTAATCAATAGTATTAAATAAAAATAAGGTGTGAGTAACGTATTTATAAAACCAATTGCCCGAAACGGTGAGATTATTCCAAGTTACTAAAAAAATTTATACTGACAATAGCAAAGCTGTTAATTCATTTTAAAAGGAACCTGCATTTCAAACACAGGAATATTTACGGAGAAGTTTTGTTTGGAGAGGAGATTTTCCATTAAATAAGTTCCATGCATCTTGCCCATTTCTGAACGCAGGTTACAACCACTTACATATTGATATTGTTCACCTGGATTTAATGTTGGCTGAA
>JBLMVP010000247.1:0-5272 GCA_050256755.1 Sphingobacteriales bacterium
GCACTGGCAACAGAAATAGTATTCAGCTTACCTGTTTGAGGAATGGTTACTGTATAAATTTCATTATTAATTTGTACTAATGCTTTTCCTCCTTCCGGTGAAGCTGTTATCCAGGAGGCAGCTGATGGCAGATTGAGTTCTCTTTCCTGGTCTGCATCATTTTGTTCAAGAACAATACATTTCATTTTTTCAGGATCAGGCCGTCCCATTTTTGTAGGAATAGTTCCAACAGTGGTAATACCAGTTACATGCAGGATTCTTTTTTCATCCGTTCCGTCCCATTTAATAGAAAGCAAATCTCCATTAAAATGAGTAAGATAAATTCTGTCTGGTTGTGATTTTATAAAATGCGGATTGTATCTTCCTAATGCTTTATCAATAACGGTGATATCACCTCCATTGGATGGAAGCCAGCATAAATCATCTTCGTTTCCATCATAACCGGGGCCGTATGATTCTTTATAAGCTCTTGCTTTTGTTCTGTAAAAAACGATTTTATCTCCGGCAGGATTAAATGTTGCCAGTTGATATAAGCCCGGTTCTTTTGTTAATTTTTGAATAGCATTTGCTTTAGCTGTAAGATTTATTTTATAAAGATGGCCACCATCTGCATTCCATGTTGTGAATACAATTGAATTACCATCGGGCGACCATGCAGGTTGTGCTTCAGTAAATTCATTGGTGGTTACTCTTTTGGGAGTACCATTAGGATAATCCATTATATACAAACGATTCAAAACAGTAAACGCAAGTTTCTTTCCATCAGGAGAAGGAATTGCATCCCTTATTTGTGTTGATTGCTGGAATGCAGTATCTGATACAGGATATTTAAATGCGAGTTGAGGGCCCAGTTCCAGGTTAACATCCACATTGATAGGAATTTCAGTGATAGTTCCTCCATCAATTGATATGCGATGAATTTTTCCCCCATAAGATGCAAGAACAAATTTACTGTCTGGTGTAAAAGCCATTGCTGGCAAAACACCCAATGGAGCTATTGATTCCTGTTCATCTCTTTGCACGGGATAGGCAATCCATTTTTCATCACCTGTTTGAAGATTGCGTAGTACTAACCCGGTTTTATCTTCATACCTCGTACCATATACTAACCATTTGCCATCTTTTGACAATGTAGGTGTAAAGCCTGAACCATACCGGGAAGTAATATAATTTGTTTTAGCATTTTGACGATCATAAACGCCAACCTGGTATTGCGGTAAGCTGGCATTGTAATTCCATGCACCAAATCTTGAGGAATAATAAACATATCTTCCATCAGCACTTACTGCAGGGTCAATTGTTTTTAATTGAGGAGGGCCTTCAATTAACTGTGTACCACTTCCACCTTTGCGGTGAACCATATATAATTTGAGGTTGCGCCTGCCTTTGGAATAAATGATGTAGTCTCCATCGGGTGTCCAGCAGGCACTGGGGAAATACTGGTTTCTCTCAGCAGTAACTTGTATTGTATCTTTCTTTTCTGTATCAATATACCATACATTGTCTGCGCCATCTCTGTCAGAAATAAAAAGTATTTTCTTTCCATCAGGACTGTAACGGGGATGTACGTCATAGGCCAGCCCTTTTGTAAGGGCAGTTGCTTTTCCGCCGGTAATTGGCATAGTGTATAAATCACCCATCAGGTCAAATAAAATTGTATTTCCATCAGGGCTAATATCCAAACTAATCCAGCTCCCTTCAGTTGTGTTGAAACTGATTTTACGTTTTGGCTTTAGTGGCAAACCTTTGTACTCTGTATATTTCACGGTATCTTTTTTTGCACTGTCCGCAAACATTTCGTACCGTGATAAGGACAAAGAATCTTTTTTGGTGTTTGAAAGAAAGGTGAGAATCCCCATAGCACTAGCGCCAAGGAGCAATGAAAAAGTCAGTCGCATGGTAAATTTATTTTAGTGCGGGAAGTTAGGAATTCTTTAATTCACTGTTAATAATTATTAAGAATGGCTATAATATTTAAAGTATGGTATTAAATAAAGAAATAACCGGTAAACACATTACAGTTTAAATAATTTTCACACCTTCATATATACTTAACGAAAATGAAAAAAATATTTCCTGTTCTTTCTTTTCTTTTATTTTCTCTGTTTGGGGAAAGTCAGAAAACTGCAGATTCTCCCATGAATATTATTGGATATTACGCAGGTAGTACAACGGCGCTTGACAGTTTTCCCCTCAGCAAATTAAATTATCTTATTTTCAGTTTTTGCCATTTAAAAGGAAATCGATTGTCAGTAACCAATGCAAAAGATACGGCTACCATACAAAAGATGGTTTCATTAAAACAAAATATCCCCGGGTTAAAAATTATTCTGTCATTGGGTGGATGGGGCGGATGTAAAGATTGTTCTCCTGTTTTCTCAACAAAAAAAGGAAGAAAAGAATTTGCAGCATCAACAAGGGAATTAATGGAATATTTTCAGGCAGATGGGATTGATTTGGATTGGGAATACCCTGTTATTGCAGGTTTCCCGGGTCATCCCTATTCAATTGACGATAAGCAAAATTTTACTTCATTAATTAAATTGCTTAGAAGAAAACTTGGTACAACCTATAAAATCAGTTTTGCAGCAGGTGGTTTTGGAAATTTTATTGATTCGGCTATTGAATGGAAAAAAGTAATGCGCCGTGCTGATAGAGTTAATCTAATGAGTTATGATTTAGTTCATGGATTTAGTACAGTGAGCGGTCATCATACCCCTTTATATTCCACTTCTCAGCAAGTAGAGTCAGCAGATAATGGTGTAAATAAATTGCTGTCATCAGGAGTGCCGTCTAAAAAAAATTATAATAGGAGCTGCTTTTTATGCCCGTTTTTTTGAAGTAGCCGATACTGTAAACAATGGGTTATACAGGCAGGCAATTTTTAGTCATGGCCTGTCTTATCATAATATTTATGATTCCGTAAATGTTGAAAATGGATTTATTAAATACTGGGATAGTACAGCGCAGGCGCCTTATGCTTTCAATGCAGAAAGAAAAATGCTGGTAACTTATGAGGATAGTATTTCTGTACAACTCAAAACAAATTATGTAAGAAAAAGAAAATTAGGAGGAATTATGTTTTGGCAGATGATGGATGATAAATTCAATGATGGTTTGCTGGAGGTAATCTATCGTACTAAACAGGAAGAGGAATGAATTTTAGTTTTGTAAGATTGTATCTTTAAAAAATGCATAATTACACAAAAGGTTTAATTACACTTTTTAAACAACAGGGTAGTGCTGAGCAGGCCGCAGGTGCAAAAGCATATATGCGTAACCAGTTTGAGTTTTTTGGATTGAATGCGCCGGTATGGCGAAAACTATTTAGGGAATACTCGAAACAACATCTTCCACCATTTGAAGAGGCGGAATTAATTATTAAAGAATTATGGAACATGCCGCAAAGAGAATTACAATTTGCTGCTATTGAGTTATTGGCTTTATATAAAAAAGAGTGGGATAAAAAAGTAATTGCATTAATCGAGTTTATAATCAAAAACAAAAGCTGGTGGGACACGGTTGACCATGCTGCCAGTGAATTAACCGGTCCATATTTTAAACTATTTCCTGAACAGGTAAATAAAATTACCGGCAAATGGAATCAATCATCTAATTGCTGGTTGCAGCGCAGCAGTATTATGTTTCAGAAAAATTATAAAAAAACTACTGATACAGAATTATTATCCGGATACATTCTTCACTTATGCCATTCAAAAGAATTTTTTGTACAAAAAGCTATTGGCTGGGCTTTAAGGGAATATTCAAAAACAGATGCTAAATGGGTTAAAGCTTTTCTAAAGAAACATAAATTAGCGCCATTGAGCGAAAGGGAAGCATTGAAACGTATAAGCAGTAAATAATAAAATTATATAACTGCTTTTCTCAGTTTTACCAATTGCTGTAATAAACCTTCCAGTAAATCTAACCGGAGCATATTGGCGCCGTCACTTTTAGCTATAGCAGGGTTAGGATGAGTTTCAATAAATAGACCATCAGCACCGGTTGCGATGGCGGCTTTAGCTATTGTGCCGATTAATTGCGGATTGCCACCTGTTATTCCGGTTGTTTGATTAGGTTGTTGCAATGAATGTGTTACATCCATTACCACAGGCGTACCATGCTCTTTCATCCAGGGGATGTTTCTAAAATCAACAACCAAATCCTGGTAACCAAAAGTAGTTCCTCTTTCAGTAAGCATTATTTTATCATTACCAGCTTGGCGAATTTTTTCAGCAGCAAATTTCATTGATGGTCCGCTGAGGAATTGCCCTTTTTTTACATTCACAACTTTACCTGTTTCTGCTGCCGCAATTAATAAGTCTGTTTGACGGCATAAAAAAGCAGGTATCTGTAAAATATCAATATATTTTGCTGCGATAGCCGCTTCTTCATGTGCATGTATATCTGATGTTGTAGGTAGATGATATTGTTCGCCCACTTTTTTTACCAATGCCATAGCTGTTTCATCACCAATACCGGTAAATGAATTGGCACTTGTACGGTTAGCTTTACGGTAAGACGCTTTAAATATACAAGGAATCCCGAGGTTTTTACAAATTTTGGAAACTTTATCAGCCACTTCCATAATTAATTCTTCACTTTCCACTACACAAGGGCCGGCAATTAAGAAGAA
Source organism: Sphingobacteriales bacterium (assembly GCA_050256755.1). Lineage (GTDB taxonomy): Bacteria > Bacteroidota > Bacteroidia > Chitinophagales > Chitinophagaceae > AWTP1-9. The sequence goes on from JBLMVP010000247.1 coordinate 4,637, forward strand.
ATTATTTTCATCGTAGGATTGATGAGCAAACAGGTCTTTTAAGAATTTTTCCATGCCGCAAAGGTAAGATTTGGAATTTGGGATTTGGAATTTGAAATTTGTTTTTTAATTGACTGCTATGATTAAAGAAAAAATATTAGTTATTGGTGCTTCGGGACAGATAGGAGTGGAGCTGACATTGGCTTTGCGTAAAATTTATGGTAATGCCAATGTGGTGGCATCCGACCTCAGAGAACAAAACCCATTGCTGGAGGGAACCGGTCCTTATGTAAGTCTGGATGTAATGAATAAGGAAATGCTGCATGTGCAGGTTATCCGTCAAAACATAACCCAGATTTATTTATTGGCAGCTATACTTTCCGCTACGGGTGAGAAAAACCCCAATCTTGCCTGGAACCTTAATATGACAGGATTGCTGAATGTACTTGACATTGCCCGTGAGGAAAAAATTTATAAAGTGTATTGGCCAAGTTCTATTGCCGTATTTGGACCAACCTCACCCAAAAAAAATTGTCCGCAGCAAACCATTATTGAACCCACTACAGTTTATGGAATCAGTAAATATGCCGGAGAGTTTTGGTGTAAATATTTCCATCAGCGATTTGGAGGGGATGTAAGAAGTATACGGTACCCGGG
>JBLMVP010000248.1:0-17710 GCA_050256755.1 Sphingobacteriales bacterium
TAAAAAACAATTGCAGGGATTATATGATAAAGCAAGTAAAGCAAAAGCCATAGCCCCGCATAAACTGGCTACATTGGAAGCGGTGATTTTAAAAAAGCCTACAAGATATAAATCCGATTTGCCACAACACACCCCCCTCTACACCAAAAACGAAACAGCTGGGACTCTCATTCAAAATATTTTGGCCAAATATCCGCAGCATAAAAGAGTATTATTTTTAAAAGCTAAATACGATAACAACGAAACCATCACTCCCGCCGAAATTGCTGAACTGGAAAAATTTACCAGGCTGCTGAAGTAATACCGCCATCAGCCTGCCGCACATCGCTTTCTGCATTAGAAAAAAGCAATGCTTTATATTTACACAAACATTACCTCTTGAAGAAAATTCATCCCTTATTACTGTCACTCCTATCCGGTTTATTATTATTTGCTGCCTGGCCTGTGTCACCATTAACATTGCTAATATTTGTGGCGTGGATTCCATTGCTGTTAATAGAACAACAGGGACTATCAAAACTTAAATTCTTTTATTTTGCTTATCTAACCTTATTCATCTGGAATGTATCAACTACCTGGTGGATATGGAATGCATCCGCACCCGGAGCTATTGGCGCCATACTCGCCAACAGTTTATTAATGACTATTCCATGGCTTGGCTTTTACAGCACCAAAAAAAGATTTGGAAATAAGATTGGTTATTTATCGCTCATTATTTACTGGTTAGCTTTTGAATACATTCATTTACAGGATTGGGGACTCAGCTGGCCATGGTTAACCCTTGGAAATATTTTTGCCACGCATACTGAATGGATACAATGGTATTCCTTAACCGGGAGCAGTGGCGGCTCTTTATGGGTGATGATTATAAATATTCTTTTATTTCAAAGCATTTACGATGTACAAAGTACAATGTACGTTATACGATGGAAGAAGGTTTTTCTTTCACTGAGCATTATCATTCTTCCCATTTTATTTTCATTTGTCATGAGTATTAATATTCATACGGATGTTGCTCCACCAATCGAAAACATTGTTATAGTTCAGCCGAATATTGATCCTTATGAAAAAATTTCTACCGGCAGTTTTGATGCACAATTACAAAAACTCATTTCCCTGAGTGAACAGCAGATTGACAGCAATACAGCATTAGTCATTTGGCCAGAAACGGCTTTGTATATGGACAATGGTATTGAAGAAAATAAAATGAAAGAAAATTATTTTCTTAAACCACTTTGGGGCTTTTTACAGCGGCATCCCAATATAAAATTATTCAGTGGTGTAGAGAGTTATCATGTGTTTGACAATAAAACGTCTGTGAATGCCAGACCAATACAAGGAACTGGTTTCTATTATGAATCCTACAATGGTTCTGCCTTGCTTGATTCATCAGGCCCGTTACAATTTTATCATAAATCCATGTTAGTCCCCGGTGTGGAAACATTACCATGGTTCTTACATTTTTTAGATCATTGGTTTGAAAAATTTGGCGGCACTACCGCTGGTTATACCAAACAAGATGAACGAAAGGTGTTAACCGATACTAAAAGCGGATACAAAATCGCTCCTGCCATTTGTTATGAAAGTATTTATGGCGAATACATGAGCAAATACATACGTAACGGTGCTAATATTATTGCTGTTATCACCAATGATGGCTGGTGGGGCAATACACCTGGCTATAAACAACATATGAACTACGCAAGATTGAGAGCCGTTGAAAGCGGTCACTGGGTGTTACGCAGTGCTAATACGGGTATTTCCTGTGTAATAAATGAATACGGAAATGTGATGGAAGAACAACCATGGAATAAAGCAGCGGCTATCAAATACCGTGTTCCGCAAAAAACAAGAACAACAGTTTTTGTAGATATGGGTGATTTAATTTCCAAAGCTGCATTGGCATTAACGGCATTGTTACTAGCCTGGACTCTCTATGATTTCATCCGTAAAAAACTAAATAGTGCAAAAGCAAATTGAATATAAAGAAGCAAAAATATTTTATAAAGTAATTGGTTCGGGAGAACCGGTTGTATTCATACATGGCTTTAGTGAAGACAGTGATGTGTGGAAATATCAAATTGACTTTTTAAAAAATAATTTTCAACTAATTGTTCCGGATATGCCCGGAAGCGGTTTTTCAAAAGTTGACAACTGGCAGTTGACTGTTGGTAACGAATACCTGACTGTTGAATGGATGGCTGATTGTGTAAGAGACATCTTAGATAATGAATCAATAACCAACTGTTGTATCATTGGTCATTCTATGGGAGGTTATACTGCTTTGGCATTTGCAGAAAAATATCCGCAGCTGTTAAATAAATTTGGTTTGTTTCATTCCACTGCATACACCGACAGCGAAGAAAAAATTCAAAACAGGAGAAGGGGAATTCAATTTATTAAAGAACATGGTGCATATGCTTTTTTAAAACAAAGTATTCCTAATTTATTTGCATCAAAATTTTCTAAAAACCATCCGGAAGAAATTACTGCGTTAATTGAAAGAGGAAAATCGTTTACTGCCGAAGCATTAATCCAATATTACGAAGCCATGATTCATCGTCCCGACAGAACAGCTGTCTTAAAAAACTTCAGTAAACCAATTCTTTTCATTATCGGGACGGATGATAAAGCGGTATCCTTAGCTGATAGCTTGCAGCAATGCCATCTTCCATCTGTCAGCCATGTAACCATTTTAGATAATGTGGGCCATATGGGTATGTGGGAAGAAAAGGATAAATGTAACAGGGCTATACAGGGATTTCTTCAGGCATAAACAAAATAACTCTCCTATTGAATCGTTAAAAATACCTGCCCGGTTTATAAACATTTCCGCAAAGGCAGCATTTTAATACATTTGTATATCATACAGGTAAACCGCCCTTGTAATTTGATTACTGAATTTATGAAAAATATCCTGCTAATAATTATTGGATTGTTTACAACGGATTTGTTGTTTGCCCAATGCCCTGCAAATATAAATTTTGCAAGCGGCGATTTATCAAGCTGGAGTGCTTACACAAATAATTTTGCTTCTAATTCCAGCAACCTAATTTACCCTGCTAATACTCCTGCCCCCGCAGGTACAACAGGTGCAATTACTATTAATGAATTTAATACTTTCAATATCGGGATACAGGCGAACACAGTAAACGGCATTGATCAGTTTGGATTTTTTCAAACTATCCCCACCATCAATGGATATAATTATAATTATTCCGTTTTATTAGGCTCCACTACTATCACAACACGTAATTCAAATCTAAGAGGAGGATATTTGAGGGGACTCAGTTACATTATTAATGTGCCTCCCGGTTCTGCAACTGTTCCTTATACTGTAACCTATGCCTATGCAATGGTGCTGGAAAACGGAAGTCATACTACCAGTAGCCAGCCAATATTTACCGCTACAGTTACTTCCCCCGCAGGCAAAATAGAATGTGCCAGCGCTAAATATAATCTTCCAACCAAGTTTGTAGGCATTCAAACCAATGCCAATGGTCAGCGTGATTCTATATTTGTAATAGATGATGATTTTGCCCGGCAAGAAGGTTTTAGCTTAAGCCCAATTCCTTCACCCAATGATAATGGAAATCAAAATGAATCTACACAAAGAGTTTATACCAAAGGCTGGACAGAAGTTACTTTTAACCTTGCACCTTTCCGCGGCCAGCAAGTTACTTTAACTTTTGAAGCAGATAATTGTGTGCCTGGCGGACATTTTGCATACGCCTATATTGCATTAAGAAATGATTGTGGAGGATTGGAAATAAGCGGCCCCGATCCCGCTTGTACAAATGCTCCTGCCGAATATTCCATTCCTTCTCTTGCCAATGCAAATTATACCTGGACCATTCCTGCAGGATGGCAAATTGTTTCTTCAAATAATAATATCATTACTGTTAAACCCGGAAATGCTGGTGGCGCTATTTCTGTTATCGCAGATAATGGTTGCACTAATCTTCAATCAGTATTAAATGTTGCTGTATCTCCACCTACCGTTGCTGGTGCAGTTACGCCTGATCTTTCTGTTTGTTCAGGCACTAATTCCAGTATCGTAAATCTTACAGGTAATGTTGGGCAGGTGGTGAAATGGCTTTCTTCTACTGATGGTATTAATTTTAATGATATCGGCAATGCTAATGCTACTACATATACTGCTGTCAATTTAAATAAAACAACTTACTATAAAGCGGTGGTGCAAAATGGCAGTGTCTGCACAATTGATACCAGTACTGCTGCAACTGTTACTGTATTTGATAAAAGTGTGGGTGGTGCTATCAACCCATCCGATTTTAATGTTTGCTTAAACCAGGATAAAGGCGCCGATTTATTTATTACCGGTAAAACAGGAAGTGTAGTAAACTGGCAATGGTCTGATGATAACTCAGTATGGAATAATTTTGCTCCTGTTTATGCTGATTCTGTTTACAGTATAGTAAATCAAATTGCTCCTGTAAGATATTACCGTGCAGTGGTGCAAAATGGCGTTTGCCCGGCTGATTTCAGTGCCCCATCAAAAGTTACTTTAATCAATGTACAATTTCCAAAAGCATTAATAAGTCCTGTTGATACAACCATATGCTATGGAGATACAGCCCGGCTTACAACAACTATTCAAACAGGCACTACTTACCAATGGCTTAATACAAATGATCTGTTTGATCCTAATAATAATAAAGTACCGTCAAATCCTTATTCCTTTACAGCATTTGCGTCTCCGTTACTTAGCACAGAATATCCCATCAGCATCAGTAATAACGGATGTCCCAATCCTTTGCTGGATACTTTTACTGTAAATGTGAGACCGCCCATTTCATTAAGTACAGGGAATGATACTTTTATTGTAGTGGGTCAGCCATTACAGTTAATTGCACAGGTAATTGATCCCTCTCAATATTCCTTTATATGGAGTCCGTCAACGGGATTATCCAATACTATAATTTATAATCCCATTGCTAATCTGGGATCTACTATTGATTCAATTACCTATAAAGTAATTGTTACAGATAATATTGCCGGTTGTACCGAAAAAAGTTCAATTAAGGTTAAAGTATTTAAAACCGGGCCACAGCTATTTGTACCCAACGCATTTACACCCAATAATGATCAATTAAATGACGTATTGAAGCCAATTGCTGTTGGCATTTCTAAACTAGTTTATTTTAAAGTATATAACCGTTGGGGGCAGCAGCTGTATAGTACTGTATCTGCAGGTAAAGGATGGGACGGCACTCTCAATGGAAGAGAGCAACCATCAGGTGTATATGTATGGGTTGCTGAAGCAGTTACTTATACCGGTGTTACCATTACACAAAAAGGAACAGCCACGTTAATTCGCTAATCATAATTTTTTTGTTTTAATGTGATAGTCCTGCTGTTCATTCGTTAAAAAACATCTGCTGGTTTACGGACATTCGTATACACACATCAATTTGTTTATCTTTAACCTCTTGTTACAACGAACTATACTGAATGAAAAACAGGATTTTTCTTTTTGTTTTAATATTTTCAATAATTACAGTACCCTCTTACGCAAGGCATTTAAAGGGAGGATTTTTCACTTACCAGTATGTTGGGCCTGGTTCAGATCCTAATACAGCAAAATATATTATCACCCTTACTGAATATATGGATTGCGATGCCTCAGGCGGACAAATAGATGATGGTATCAATTTCTCCATTTTTAATGCAAGTGATAATAGTTATATAAAAGATATTCCTGTTAGCCTGAACAACAATCTGTATTTACTTTCCAAGACACAAGATGAAGCGTGTATTACGGGAGATCAAACAGGATGTTATTATAAAATAGCTGTTTACCAGTTAACAAATGTTGAACTTCCAATTACTGATAATGGATATATTGTAGCCTTTCAACGTTGCTGCAGGATAGATAATATTGTAAATATTCAAAACTCAGTATCAGTTGGTAATACTTACTCTATTAAAATTCCGGGGAGACTCGATGGATTGAATGCAGAAAAAAACACAAGTGCCCAATTTATAATTGCTGATACATCCGTTGTGTGCGGAGGAACCCCCTTTACATTGCCCTTTATTGCAACAGATGCCGACAATGATTCTCTTTCCTATTATTTCTGCGACGCTTTACAAGGAGGAGGATCAGGGCCTGGACAAGCAAGTCCGGTACCGGCGGCCAACCCGCCTTATATTTCTACTCCTTACCAATTCCCTTTCTCAGGAACGCAGCCTATGGGAAGTTCAGTTACTATCAATCCTAGAACAGGAATCATAAGTGGTATTGCTCCAGATGTTCCAGGTGAGTATGTGGTATCTGTATGTGTTGATGAGCACAGGAATGGTAGAATTATTGCCCATAACAGGAAAGAATTACATGTGGTGGTTGGAAATTGCGCCCAGTTAAAATCAAACCCACCCATTGATTTTACAACCTGTGATGGGTTTACCATCAATTTTTCTAACACTAGTACAGGAACAATTCAAAACTATTTCTGGAATTTTGGTGATAATTCAACGGATGCAGACACTTCATTAGCCTTCGCACCTACATATACTTTCCCCGACACAGGCAGGTACAGGGTTCAGTTAATTGTTAATCGTGGATTTTTATGTACAGATACGGGGTATACAACTGTTGGTGTTTATCCCGGCTTCTTTCCCAACTTTACTTTTCAAACTACCTGTAAAGGTTTCCCTACCCAGTTTACCGATGCCACTACTACCAAATATGGCATTGTAGATTCATGGCGATGGGACTTTGGCAACACTGCCGCTACAAATGATACATCACATATAAAAAACCCGGGGTATACTTACATCACACCCGGCAATTATGATGTGCAACTTATTGTAGGAAATAGCAAAGGATGTATTGATACTGTTCAGCTAACTGTTCCTGTTTTGGATAAACCTCCTTTAACTATTACCAATGATACGTTGATTTGTAATATTGATACGTTACAGTTAAATGCAGTTGGTACAGGAACTTTTACATGGTCGCCTAATTATAATATAAATAATTTAAATGCACAAAACCCATTGGTCAGTCCTGATGTGCCTACAAAATATTATGTAACATTAGACGCGGGGCCCGGCTGTACTAATAATGATTCTGTTTTTGTGAATGTAAAAACTTTTGTAACACTCAATGCACCCAATGATACTACCATCTGCCGGGGAGATGCTATCACCCTCAGCCCAAGCAGTGATGCGTTAAATTATTCGTGGACACCAATTTCCACTTTAGATGACCCTATAAAAAAGAATCCTGTTGCCACACCGCTGACTGATACAAAATATACCGTTGTTGGTAATATCGGTAAATGCCAGGCAACAGATTTTGTAAACGTAAAAGTGGTGCCCTATCCTTCCGTAATTGCTTCTGATGATGTGAGTATTTGCTTTGATGATACAACTCAATTAAATGCTCAGATAACGGCGTCCAGTTTTAAATGGTCGCCATTAACAAATATTATCAACAGTAATACATTAAATCCAATTGTATTTCCACCTTTTACTACTGATTATGTTATCACCGTGAGAGATACATTGGGCTGTCCCAAACCGGTTAGTGATACGGTAACTGTTTTTGTCATTCCTCCTGTACAGGCATTTGCAGGAAACGATACTGACATAGTGATTAATCAGCCATTACAATTAATTGCAACCGGTGGCTCCATCTACCAATGGCAACCGGCGACAGGATTAAATAAAACAGATGTATTTAATCCAGTGGCCATTTTACAAAAGAGCCAGCAGTACATTGTTAAAGTAAGTACTCCTGAAGGATGCTTTGCTTACGATACGGTTAATGTAAGAGTGTTTATAACTCCCCCCGGATTTTTTGTACCCAATGCTTTTACTCCCAATACTGATAACAGGAATGATGTTTTCAAACCTGTTGCAGTCGGTATTTCTGTATTCAAATATTTCAAAGTGTATAACCGCTGGGGACAATTAGTATTTACCACTTCACAGCCGGGTAAAGGATGGGACGGCACTTTTAATGGAAGAGAACAGCCCCTTGGAGTATATGTATGGGTTGCTGAAGCTACTACTTATACCGGTGTAAATATTAAAGAAAAGGGAACAGTTACGCTGATTCGTTAAATGCTAAAAAAAATTACTGTTATCTTTAGACTTCTCAATTAAGTTTTATTTTCTATGTCAAAGATTATTTTTATTTCCGGAGCTACTTCAGGTTTTGGTAAAGCCTGTGCCCTTCGTTTTGCCAAAGAAGGTTATGATGTAATTATTAGCGGCAGAAGAAAAGAAAGATTGGCTGATTTGCAAAAAGAAATTGAATCAGCCTATACTCAAAAAGTTTTACCACTTTGTTTTGATGTACAAAAAAGAAAAGATGTTTTTGCCGCAGTTGAATCAATCCCTTCCGAGTGGAAAAAAATTGATGTATTAATCAATAATGCAGGCCTGGCTGCCGGAAGAGATTTATTTGATGAAGCTGATTTGGATGACTGGGACACGATGATTGAAACCAATGTAAAAGGACTGCTGTATGTATCCAAAGCCATTGTCCCTTTGTTGATACAACAAGGTAATGGCTATATCATCAATTTAAGTTCTGTTGCAGGTAAAGAAGTATATGAAAGAGGTAATGCGTATTGTGCCAGCAAATTTGCTGTGGGTGCCATCAGTAAATCAATGCGCATTGATTTATTAAGACATCAGATAAGAGTTACCAATATTTCTCCCGGTGCCGCTGAAACTGAATTTTCTTTAGTGCGGTTTAAAGGTGATGTTGCCAAAGCAGATTCCATGTATAAAGGATACAAGCCTTTAACAGCTGATGATATTGCAGAACTTTGCTATTACTGCACCTCCTTACCGTCACATGTTTGTGTTAATGAATTAGAAGTAACCTGCATTGCACAGGCCAACTCTTACTATACCTTAAAGAGTCCGCAATAACCCTGTAAAAGACAAATACATACCCTGTTTATCAGCAATCATCGTAGTTAGCACAATTTTGGAATAGTAAAACCACGGTTGTGTAAAATAACTGATTAAAAATGTTTGGGTTATTCAAAATAGTTTTTAGTTTAGGGCTACAATTAAAGGATCCTTTTTCCGTTTATTGGATCAGTCCCTATATCCGTAAAACTGTTTGTATGAAAAACCGTACCCGCATACTTTCACTACTGGTATATTCATTTATTGCCATCTCCCCGGTTTTTTCCCAGGATGTTATCAGGCAACAATCATGTGACGATGCTGTATTAAAACATCAGGCCGATAGCTTACGTACCCTTTTAACCAACAATGGTTTTATGATTGTACGTGAAGCGAGCATGACAATGGAAAGCGAATACGAGATGCCGGTGATAGTTCCATTAACTGAAGGCAGCTGGTACCAGGTTGTTTTTATTGGCGACCCTACTTCTAAACTAAATGAAGTGAGGATGTATGACTATGACGAGAAACAGGTATACTACCAAAAAAATTACGGCGACATTCAAGGTAACATTATCAGCTATGGCTATATATCGAAATTTTCTGAATACCACATGATTAAACCCGTGCAGGTAAATAAGAAGAAAAAGACTCTTTGTGGATATATAATGCTCCTCAAACGAGTAAAGTAAAATGGATATTGGTTTTGCGAAAAAATCCCTGCTGTTCTCAGCGGGGATTATTTTTTTGCACCGATTGCCGGATTCCTGTTGCTTGTTGCAAACGCAAAGCTCTGAACGTTGGCGGGAGCCCTGAAAGACCGATGCTGCTATAATAATAATTCACGGTGTTTTGTAACACTAACTTTTTTTGATTGTCCAAAAAAAGGTAACAATGCAGTTATCATCAAAATCATTATAAAATGGACAAATTGAAAAACAAAGTTGCCGTAATAACAGGTGGCAGTAGCGGAATTGGTTTAGCGACAGCCAAAGAATTTATCGCTAATGGCGCAAGGGTTGTAATTTTTGCAAGGGGCAAACAAGCTCTTGATGAAGCAGTAAACGAACTTGGTTCAAACTGCTACGCGGTACAAGGAGATGTTTGTAAATTGACAGATTTGGATAAATTGTTTGCAGAAACAAAAACAAAATTTGGTTTGGTTGATATCCTGTTTGTAAATGCCGCACAAGCTAAATTAGCTCCAATTGCCGACACAACAGAAGCATTTTTTGATGAAATGATTAACTCAAACTTTAAAGGTGCATACTTCACACTTCAAAAAGCAATTCCATATTTAAACAACAACGCATCTGTAATTATTACAACATCCTGGCTAAACAGCATTGGCTTTGGTGGCAGCAGTTTATTGAGCGCAAGTAAAGCAGCACTTCGTTCAGTGGTAAGAGTAGCCTCTGCTGAATTAGTTGACAAAGGAATTAGAGTTAATGCAGTAAGTCCTGGTGCAATTGGAACACCGCTTTGGGGCAAAATTGGTTTGCCGGAAGAGGTGCTAAAATCCGCAGGCGAAGCAATTACTAATCAAATTCCAATCAAGCGTTGGGGACTGCCGGAAGAAATTGCAAAAACAGTATTATTCCTTGCATCAGACGATTCATCATACATAATAGGGAATGAATTAACAGTTGATGGTGGGCTAAGACAGATTTAATTTATAAATTTACTTACTGCGAACAAATTGTTTGCAGTAAGTTTTATAACAAATAAATGGATAATCCTTTTCAAATAAATTATCCTGATCAGGTTGATGCTGACCTGGTAAAAATGGCTATTGGCGGAGACAAAAAAGCATTGCAAAATCTCATTCTCAGGCATCAACTATTTATTTACAATCTTGCATTGAAAATGACCAAAAGTGTTGAAGACGCCGAAGATTTGACACAAGAAGTATTCATAAAAGCTATTACAGCATTAACAAAATTTGAAGGAAAAAGCAAATTCAGAACCTGGCTTTACAGAATAACAGTTAATCATTTTTTAAATACTAAAAAAAGAAAAACAGAATTAAAAACTACAGACTTTGAAAACTACTTTAATTCTATAGACAACATTCCGGTATATGAATTAAGCAACCAGGAACAAAACGAATTGACCGAATCAATAGAAGAAATAAGAATTAGTTGTACCGCAGGAATGCTGCTTTGTTTAGACAGAGAACAAAGAATGATTTATATTCTTGGAGAAATGTTTGAAATCGACCATAATTTGGGTTCTGAAATTTTAGGAATTTCGGCAGGAAATTTTCGCATTCGTTTAATGAGAGCAAGACAAGACCTTTACAATTGGATGAATAAAAGGTGCGGTTTAGTGAATAAAGCAAATCCCTGCAGATGTGCAAAAAAGACAAGAGCATATATTGAAGCAGGTTATGTTGACCCCAAAAATTTAGAATTTAACGTCAGACACAAGAAAAAAATCTACGAATTATCACAAGAAAAAGCGTTATCAATTTCAAACACGGTCGAAGAACTTTATAAAAATATTTTCCAACAACATCCCTTACAAGAACCATTAACAACAAACAAAATAATTGACGAAATTTTCAATAACAATCTTATTAAACTAATTCTAAACTCATAGACCGCCAGACCGAAAAGCATCGGCCAACTTAGCATCAATTTCATTTAAACAGTACTTTAAAAAAGAATAATCAAACTTATCTAACTTTCGCCAATGGCAAAATTTGCTATACCGGGTTTCTCTCAAGAGATTTAAATGAATCTGCCGCTTTTTGCCACAACATTTTTGGCTGGTAAATAAGAACAAGGGGTGATGGCTATGTTGCTTTTGATGATGGGGCAAATAATATGGAATCGAGCATAAAAGCAGTAACAGAATATGAAGTAAAAATAGTTCAGCTTCCGTTGGTATGGAAGCTCCTGAAATAACAGCGAGGTTCAGCGAGTCCACCGGAAATATTGGCGGTTTGTTTCAGCAATAAAATAATCCCATTATTAGCAGTAAAACAAAGATTTATTTCTGCCCCTTTCCTGCTTTCTTTGTTAGCTGCTCATTAATCGTTTTAGCAAAATTGTATTCTTCCCCCTCTTTATACAAGTCCATCATTCTACCGGTGATAGCAATGGCTGTTTTTAAATCGCCTGCTTTTTGTGCATAATATATCAGCAAGTAGTAATAATTACTGTAGATAGCTTTTTTATTTTTCTCTGCATCTTTCAGCAGCAGTTCATTGTACAAATTAATAGGCTCTACTGCCAAACCTTTTGAAGTATCTGTATCCTGTGCTTTTGCAATCATTACACGGAAACCATAGCCCTGTGGTTTATCAGGAAAAGCATTTACATAAGCTTTGGATAATGAATCTGCCAGCACCCATTCCTTGGCATCAATAGCGGCTTTGCTTAAAGAGTAATAATCATTCTCCTGCATGCCACCCTTTAACGCCGATATTTTTGTAAGCAGTTTTATCTGCTCTGCAAAAAGCCTGGCATCTGCCGCAATTTTAGCAGCGCTGTTTATAAAATCTATCTTTTCATTTTTTCCTGCGGAGAGTTCTGCTGCCTGTGAATAATAACTGATGGCCTGCATTTCATTACCGGCATTTTTTGCATAAAACTTAGCGGCAAATTCATAATCTGCCGGGGTAATTTTATCAGCCGCCATAGATGCAAAATATTTTTCCAAATAATTTTTTGCATTAGCTGTATCATTCAGTTTATCATAATTATAAGCATATAAAATATTCAACCGGACAAAATCTTTACAGTCACCCGCTTCCATCATTTTTACTTTGTCAAGTGATTCATTGAATTTGCCGGCACGGTATAAATAATCGGCTACATAATAATCGCTGTTACAATCTTTATCAGAATTAGCGACATATTTATCCAGGTTTTCTTTAGCAAGATTTACATCACGATACTGGTAGTGCAGGAAGTAAGCGAGATAAGTAAGCGGGAATGCGGGGTCTGCCTTGATGGCTTTATCAAATTCTTCACTCATCAAATCATAACTCTTTTGCAACTGGAAGATACGGCCCACACGGTAGTAGGCTTTAGCATAGGCAGGGTTACGCAATGTTGCTTCCCTGAAAGACACTACAGCATCTGTACCAAACTCACGTCCCATTTTTAAATAACAAATACCAAGCAAAAGTTCTGGTTCAGGATTTTTTGTATCCTGCAATGCTGCCACTTTTAATTTTTCCACAGCATAAGGCGCATCTCCTATTTTATTATTGCCATCGGCATTCGCCCTTCCTACAGCTATTAAAATATCTGTATTATAAATCCCTTTTTTGGATTTGGAAGCTTCTAGTGCTTTTTCAAATTTTTCTTTGGCTGTCTCTATATTTTTTTCCAAAACATCTATATGCCCCAGCCCAACTGTGATGAACGGATCATTGATTCCTTTTTGCTGCGCTTGTTCATATAAATTTTTGGCAGCCTTTAAATCATCCCCGGCAATATATGCCTGACCCAGCCAGTAAATGCTTACGGCATCACCTGGGTTTGCTGTTGCTATTTTCTGAAAAAGTTCTAATGCGCTTTTGTTGCGTTCGTAGTAAAGAAATTTTTTACCTTCTTCAATAGTTTGACCAAATCCATTCGCAGAGAAAACAATGCCCAGTAAAAAAGCTAAAACCGTCCTTTTCATTTCTTTAATTTTAGGGGGACAAAGTTATCCTGTTTTGTCTTGCTATTTTAACAATAGCTGACAATTGGCAATAAATTATAACCGCCTGTACAATTTTATTGTGCCAAACTGATACGAACCTGCAAACCAGCTCTTGTAACCACACTTGGAGGAGGATTGGAAATATAAGAAGTAACGCGGCGCTGCTCAAAATAAAAGCGGAGATTAACACGGTTACTTAAAACGTAGTCTATAGAAGGATTGATAAACCAAACTTTTTGTCCGCCTGTTGTAAAGGATGATTCCTGGTCAAGGCGGCTGTTAGCGGTAGCATCATCGCGGTAAGTTAAATCCAGCGACAAACTGAGGTCGTTATCCAGTTTCTTTTTAATGAACGGAAGTTTAATACCGCCTTTACCACGTTTACGCCAGCCTGCACGAATAGTATATTCAGTAGATCGCATTTCACTTAATTGGTAATCCACTAAACTTAAACTGAGAGTACGTGATTTAGTATACTCAACTTTTGCACTTATCTGGTTAGTGAATAACATGTCTACTCCAAACAATGGAGCAAACTCTTCGTGAATCGTAATGTTTGGCACTAAGAAATAAGGAACAAAATTGCCTGACAATTTATCCTGGAAAGAAGGCCATTGTAACCTGAACGCATCAGCAAAGTTTAGTGCTGAGTTATAGCCATTCATATTCAGACTTCCGGTATAACCATGAGTTAAAGTAAAATTGGTAAATATTTTGGCTAATGCGGGTATAGCGGTTAATCCATTATAGTTAAGCTTCCAGTTTGGCATTGGTATCAATCCTTTAAAAGGATTGGTTCTTATACTACCATTAGTTTGACCCAATAATTTTATTTTATTGGGATCTTTGCCAGTATAAGCAGCAAGGAAGGAAGGTACCAGTACATCCTGTGCATAACGGTTATACCCTTCATAAAAGCCATCTGTTCCCTGAACTTTGGTACTGTATGGATTTGATTTACTCAACCGCTCTGAAAGTATCAAACGGTTTGTTTCAAACTCTTTAAATGTACCTGATACCCTGGTAGGATTAAATTTCCTGAACAAAGTTTTGAAAGCAATAAACGAAATATCAAATCCGCCATTGGCATATGGATTCAGGTGACGGAACTGTCCGCCGCCACCCTGTAGCGTATCTTTAAATAATTCAGAATAACTTTTACTGAATGATTTGGTAAGGTTAACATCAATAGTAAAATCGCGGAAGGGTTCCACTCTTGCATCCATACGCAATGTTTGCGTAAAGTTTTGCTGGAAGAGATAATTGAAATTAGAATCTCTTGTAACCCATCCTTTACTGGCAGCCCTGTTTAACCAAGCTGAATCAGGCTGCTGACCAAAAATAAATCCTAAGCCAGGTGCGCCCGATTTCCAATTATTACCAAGGTAACGACTGCTGTCGAGGAAGCCGGGCAAACGGGTATTAAATGTTTCGTTGTAATTAAGATTTATACTTTTCAGAGAAGTAATCAATTTGCCAAAAATTCTTCCTGCCGTTCCTACCTCGGGCAATGCGGCTGGATCTTTAACTTTTACTTTTTGTTTTTTACCCGTACTGTCCTGTGACTGATTAACAGGATTATTATTACGCGGGATTTCTATTGCACGGAAGAATTTGAAGAGATTATATATTCTTGTAAAATCAAACTGGCCGTTAATCTGCCTGCTTTGATTATTTTCAATTGTATTACCAAGATCAAGTGCCAAACGTGAAGCTCCAATCCAGCGGTAGCCTGCTTCATAATTTACTGTTGCATTAATCCAGCTTAGCAAAGGTATTTTTGCTGTGGGCACATTATAGGAGAATACTGTCCGCTGGTTATACAATGTATTGCGGCCAAATTTCCAGAAATTAGTTTTAACAGTATCTTTCTTTTCTTTGGTATCTAATCTTCCCGCAGGTTCGTCTATCCTGGCATTATTGGTTGCAGAAAAATCAACATTTAGAGATTTAGTAAGATCCCATCGTAAATTATAAATTCTGTCAAACGTAAAATATTTGTCGTAAGTCTCAGGAATTTTATATGGGCTTGGTGGTACTCCGGGTATTTGTACTTCACGTGGACGCGTTGCACCAAATTGCCTGTTTATATCTGCCCTGAAACTTAATAAACCTGGTTTGGGATTAAGGTTGAAATCTTTTATAAAATTTAACCAGGGGCTTTTGATTTTAATTAATTTTCTGAAAGGCTCCCAATATTTTGGTTGCGTGTTATAATTATATCCAATGCCACCCCTGTGTCTTACCACTTCATCGTTTTCAATTAAAGGATTGTGCTTTTCCTGTTTGAAGTAGGAATAACTAAAATCAAGATTCGAAATATCCCATATACGGGATGGTTTATTGTTTGTTTTATTTTTTCTTACATTAGTAAAGTTGAATGTTTTGATAGAAGTAAAATCCTGTGCATCGCGTTTTATAGAATCTCTTTTATCAGAGCCCGCTGATTTTAATTTATCTTTTAATTTAACATCCTGGTCGTATGGATCATATTGAGGGTTAGAAATTGTTTGTGAATAGCTTGCATAGAATGGAACAGAAATAGCAGCTTTCTTAGGAATAAGTTTTCCCAATTCAAGATTTATAGCAGCATCCATTTGAGTAAAGTCTTCGCGGCTCCGTTCATTTACTCTTTGTTCTAAGGTACCAAAGCCCTGGCTTCTTGCACTGGCAGAAAGAGCCAATGAACCCAAATCACTTAACTGAACATCTACCCTGCCAACAGCTGCCCATCCGCCTTTTTCATCCAAATTAGATAAGCGTAATTCATTTATCCATACTTCAGCACAAATGGCATTACCATCCTGATCTGATGGATTTTCCAAGCCAACCAGCATAGAACGTACTTCACCTAAATTAGGATTACCCATTACAGACAGCGCTGTTCCATTACTTTGAACCTCAGTATAAATCTGATTTAAAGGTCCGGTTCTTCTTGTTTTAACTTTTATCAATTCGCCTAAATCCAAATCGAGATTATTTACTGCCGGCCATATTGAATCCAGTTCTATCTGTCCCCATTTTGTTTTATGTAATGGTATGCGTATCTGGTAGTAGTTATTTATCAAATCTGTTCCTAAACGGATAACAGCATGCAGTTCGTTATCTTTTAAATTATCCTGCTTGCCTGAAGACTCTGCGTGGATAAACATCTGCAATCTTTTGTACTGGCGTAAATCATATTGTACCGGTCTGAAGATGGCTCTTGATTCACCATCAACCAAACCACAGATCTGCATACTTAATGCCTGTTCGTTCTGTAATAAGTTTACGCCGTTATTACTTAACTGCTGCACCCTTTCAATTCCCGGAGGTATTTTATAAGGAATTGGACTGCGCCTGTCATTTTCTTCAACGTTAACAGCAGATATATTGAAAGAAGTAAAATTATTTGCCGGTAATGGCTTATAATTACCTGTAGAATCCAATTCATATTTAAATGAACGCCACTGATTACGTACTAATTCCAATTTTGCAAAACGTACAACCACTGAATCTTCAAACCCGGTTAAATACATTCTTGCAAAACGAATGGATTTAAAATCAGGAATGTTTCCAACTTTCTTTGTGTATTCATTAATTGGTATACGGAACAAATACCATGTTTCATTTCCGGCTGTACCGTTTGGATAAGTGATAGGCAATATCCTTTTATCAACAATATAATTACTGCCTTTTTGCATTGAGGGATCAATATTGGTTTTTAAATCAACCTTATACTCAAAATATTCTTCTGATTCATTTAATGTGTTATCCCTGTTGAGATCTTCATTATCCGGATATAAAGTAGCAGCCGGTGCAAACTCTGAACCGCTGGTTGAGCTTACCGGTGAGTTACCCTGTGGATTATTGTATTTTTTATATCTTTCCAGTATGCCTGCCTGTTGCGCATCATACTCACCATCGCGGAACCATTTGTAATTGTCATTGGAAGGATCGCTTTGAGCATCTTTAACTACTTTGGAGTTAGCTCCAAAATTAGCTGTCAGCTGATCAATAAAATCCTTTCTTTTTGTACGTTCAGCTGAATCAGGGATACCATCAAAACCGACATCCTGGTAAGGCCTGTCGGCAGGATCGTTATTAAAAGCCTGTGTAAGTTGTATGGGATTCTTTGGTATATTTCCCCAGTTACTACTTTCCATGGTGGCTGGTG
>JBLMVP010000249.1:0-4440 GCA_050256755.1 Sphingobacteriales bacterium
TCTAAGCCAGTCACCTGCGATACAAGAGTTGTTTGTTCAGAAACAGGATTGGAGCCGGGAGAATATTGTACGCATACAGTATCCGATTATTTTATTCCTTTAATCAGTTCTTCCAAAAAATGTGATAATACCAAAGAGGTTTTTGTAAGAGCTGATGAAAAAATAAGTTATTGCCGTTATTGCACCCCTGAAGCAGGTTATAAGAAGAAGATGTATAAAATCATCAGCCCGGATATGCAAAACTATTTTAAGGAAAATGGAATTGCCTATGAAGCCATCCCCGTTCATAATCCTGACTGTAATAAAATATTTAAAGAAGGTGCACCTGTGATTACAAGTCCGGCTAATGGAACAGAATATTTCATCAATATAAAAGACCCGGAGCCGATTGCCTTAACCTGCGAAACTGCGATTGATGTTAATAAAGTGTACTGGTATATAAATGATAAATTTTACAAAGCTGCTGATGCAAAGAGCAAACAGTTTTTTATTTCTGATGAAGGCCCGGTAAAAATTTCCTGTACAGATGATAAAGGGAGGAACAGGGATGTGAGGATTAATGTGAAGAGAGTGGAGTTGTAATAGGAAATGTGATTGGAACTTAGATTTTTAAAATTAATTTCATAAAAATTATGTAATTGAACAGGTTTTTAAATCTTATCGGTATGCGATTAAGGAATTATTTTTTTGTGGGATATTGTCTGTTTTTTTTCTATTTAATGATTTCAATTTCTTTAAATGCGCAGAAAAGATTGTCCGGAAAGTATCGTAATTCTTTCGGAGATAGGATACAAATAAATCAAGACAGCACCTTTAAATACACTTGGAATTTCGATTTGCAATCAAGTTGGGTTAAAGGAATTTGGAGAACATCAGGTGACAACGTTTTTTTTACTATGATTCCTGTTTATGATACCCTAACTTTAGAAAACGAAAATTTTAAGCAAACCGATAGTTTAATTTTGTCATTAGACGATAAGCCTGAACGCATTTTGCCGCAACCTCAGAGACGTCATAGGACGATTAATGAAATAGCAAAGCCGAATTTTGAAACTAATAATATCGCTGCCCTTCTTTTTTCCGGAGGACAAAATTTCAGAGGATATTATCCCAGTAAACTAGTTGTTAAGCGACAAAGACTTTATGAAGTTGTTGATGGAAAGATTTCTAAAAAAAGAGTAAAAGGAATATGGTCAAAAAGAAAGTGGCCTACTTACTATTTTTTAAGTGATGATTGAGAATATATATTATTACTCCTCTTCCTTACAAATACTTCTTTTCCATTCACCACCGTCCTTAACACTTTCAAATCCCAAATTTTCTCCGGCTGAATAGAAAATAAATTATCACTCAATACAACTAAGTCTGCCAGCATTCCGGCTTTTAATGTTCCTGTTTTATTTTCAAAGAAACCAGCATAAGCATTATTTACTGTGTAACATTTTAATGCCTGTTCAACAGTTATTTTTTGTTCAGGATACCAGCCATTGGGATTTTTATCATCCAGTGTTCTTCTTGTTACGGCTGCATAAATTCCTTCTATAGGTTTTAATGGAGCTACTGTCCAGTCGGATCCAAAAGTTAATATAGCACCTGCATCCAGCATACTTTTAAAAGCATAGGTTCCTTTTAATCTTGCATCATCCAAACGTTTGGCTGCCCATCTTCCATCATCAATCGCATGGTAAGGTTGCATAGATGGTATTACATGTAATGCAGCAAATCTTGGAATAGCTGCCTGTGTTACATGTTGTGCATGTTCTATTCTGAATCTTCTGTCCCTGTCTCCATTTTTCTTTTCTGCTTCTTCAAAAACATTTAAAATAAAATCATTTGCCCTATCACCAATAGCATGCACAGTTACATGCAGTCCGGCTGAGTCAGCACTGATAACCCATTTACGTAAATCGTTTGTATCGGTGACCTGTAAACCTGTTGTGTTGGGAGCATCAAGGTAGGGTTGATAAAACCATCCCGTAGTTGAACCGAGTGAACCGTCAACAAAACCTTTTAATCCTCCCCAGCGAAGCATGTCATCTCCTTTGCCATTCTTTTTTACAAAGGAATCTAATTTTTGCCAGGTGCTTAAGGCAACAAAAGAATAAATAC
Organism: Sphingobacteriales bacterium; assembly: GCA_050256755.1. Taxonomy (GTDB): domain Bacteria; phylum Bacteroidota; class Bacteroidia; order Chitinophagales; family Chitinophagaceae; genus AWTP1-9. The sequence continues at coordinate 2,110 of JBLMVP010000249.1, forward strand.
GCAAATCCAGTTGATGATTTTGATAAGCTCTTTGGTATGTTTGCAAATCAACCCATCCTCCATAACTGCCTGCATCATTGATTTGTGTTACACCGTTTTCAAAAGCATGTTGCATGGCTCTTTGTAAATATTCATCCAGTTCTTTTTCTGATGGAGCAGGGATAATCTTAAACATAAGATTCATCGCTTCATCTTTAATTACACCGGTAGGGTTGCCATTTTTATCTTTTACGATTTCTCCGCCGGGAGGAGTGACAGTTGTTTTATTGATATTAGCCAACTGCAATGCTTTTGAATTGGCAAAAGCCATATGACCATCATAGCGGCTTACAAACAAGGGATGATTACCTGTTATGGAATCAATCCAATCTTTAGATGGTAATTCACCGCCCCATACTTCATGGTCCCAGTCGCCTCCCTGAATCCATCGGTCATCAGGATGCTGTAAACAAAAATCTTTAAGGATGGAAATAAATTCTTCTTTAGTTTTTGCTTTTCTTAAATCAACACTGGCCAGGTTATATCCCCCGGTTAAAAAATGAGTATGGTTATCAGTAAAACCCGGTACAATCATTTTACCTGTCACATCAATCATAGTTGTATTAGCTCCTTTGAAAGGAGCGTATTCTTTCCCAACAAAAATTATTTTACTGTCTTTTATAGCGATGGCTTCTGCATAAGGTTGAGCAGAATCTCCTGTCCATATTTTGGCGTTGTAATAAATTTTATCTGCAGTTTCCTTTTTTGAACAGGAAAAAAATATCAAACTGGATGATACGATAATTGTAAAAAGTTTTCTCATCTTGAATATAATTTAAAGCCCCTTTAGGCCCGCCCGGATGGCCGGTCGGACGGGGGTTGTGGTTTCTTACGCAACTTCATGCCCGGTAGATGCTCTCCATAACATAAACCATTCTTGCCGTTCCATTTTTATTTTTGAAGCTTCCAGCGCTTTTTTTATTCGTTCAGCTTTGGATGTGCCCAATACAGGAATAATACCGGATGGATGTTGTAATAGCCAGGATAATAAAACCTGGTCAGGAGCAACGGAATATTTTTCCGCCAGTATATCTGCTACTGCGATAATTCGTTTCGCTCTTTCATCATCTTCTGCATGTGCAAATAAATTACCACCCCCTAATGGACTCCATGCCATAGGTATGATGTTTTTGGTAATGCATTCGTCCAACGTTCCATCCGTAAATGGTTTGAGATAAAGAATGGATAATTCAATTTGGTTAGTGATGATGGGAAACCTTGAAGCAATCATCTCCGTTTGTGATTGTGTAAAATTGGAAACCCCAAAATTTAGAGCCTTGCCTTCATTCTTTAATTGTGTAAATGCTTCTGCAATTTCATCAGGATGCATTAATGGATCAGGACGGTGAATTAATAATGTATCTATATAATCAGTATGTAAATGTTTTAGTGAAAGATGGGCAGAATGAATAATATGCTCTTTAGATGTATCATAATGTTTAATAGTGTGATGTGGCCTGTTGGGCGAAACCATTTTTATTCCGCACTTGGTGATAAACTGCATTTGCGAACGCAGATGTTTTCTTTCAGCCAGTGCTCTTCCAAATTCTTCTTCTGTTGTATAATGTCCGTATATATCTGCATGATCAAAAGTGGTGACTCCCATTTGCATACACTCATCAATCAATTGCAAATATTCATTGGTTGAGAATTTAGCACCCCATACGCCCCATTTCATAGTGCCGGCAATTACGGGAGAAAATTTAATTACACTCATCAGCAGAAATTTTTATTAAAATAAAAAAATCCTCTCAGAGAGAGGATTTAATCTTTTTATAGTATGATGAACAATTAATAATCGTTACCACCACGGTCACGGTTATAGCCACCGCCGTTACCACCACGGTCACGGTTGTAACCACCGCCGCCGCCACTGCCGCCTCTGTAGCCGCCGCCACCGCTGCCACCTTTGCGGAAGCCGCCACCACCACCACTGCCACCTCTGAATCCGCCACCGCCACCGCCTTTGCGGAAGCCACCGCCACCTGCGCCGCGGTCTGGTTTGTTTTCAGCTTCGTTCAGCTTGATGTTGCGACCCATAACTTCTTTGTCGTACAAACTACTAAGTGCATTTTGCGCTTCGGTATCTTCCGGCATTTCTACAAAGCCAAAACCTTTGCTGCGGTTAGTAAATTTGTCCATAACAATTTTAACGCTGGTTACGGTACCATACTGTTCAAACAGTGTTCTTAAGTCATCCTCAGTCATATCCCATGAGAGGTTGCCGACATAAATGTTCATTGTAACAAAAAATTTAATTAAAAAAAACTTTTAAACCTAATGCAATAAGCC
>JBLMVP010000250.1:0-13432 GCA_050256755.1 Sphingobacteriales bacterium
CTCTTAAATAACTCACCGTACCTCTGTGATCAAAAAAAATATTGGTCATTGGGGAATTCATTTTTCTTTTTAAAAGCCTTTGTAAAGGGTGCCGGTATTGGGACAGAATTTTTATAGGTCAGGTACTTTGTGCAAAAATGTTTTATAAAATCTTCTTCATTACTGGTTTTGGGTTTAATGATTATTTGGTTCAGGATAAAATTTATTGTTCTGGTTTATTTCTCCTGATTAATAATTCTCAAGGGGTGAAAGGAATATCCTGCAGCAATAAGAACGTTCATTATTTCTTACTTATTTTTAAGTAAAAGCGGCGGCAAGATAGAGACATTACGAAATATGCAAGGCGTGTTCTTCCAAACGGTATTTATTTTCTTTTCTTCGGAACATTTGGTGTTTTAACAGGAAACCATCGGGCATCAATACGTGGATAATACAAAATACAAAGCGCAAATGGCTTTACAATGCAATTTGCAGCGTAAATTATTTTTGGAATTGTTATGGAATACCGGAAATAAAAACGTTGTTAAGTTCCAAATGACAGAGCCCATGTAACAGACAGTTTTTCATTTGAAGCTTAGTTGCTCCGGACTCTTAAAAGTTTGGTAACAATGTATGAACTATCTGCATAAAGCGGATGTGGAATATTGTCTGAAGAAAGAAGGTGCCAGCTGTGAACGGTAGAATTATCGCTTGTCCAGCAGAAACTATGAAAATTGTGTGTAAAAATAGCTTCACTCTCTTTTGGAAAAACCGATGAGAATGTGCCATTTGATTTTACTTTTTGAACCTCAGTAATTGTCCATACTCCATTAATTGATAAAGAGATTACAATAAGCAGCAAGAACCTGCTTGAATATCCTGATTATATGCTGGAGATGGCTTACCGTGAGGCGCTAAAAGGATTTTAATTTCTGCAACGCCTGCAGGATTTTTTAAAGTAATAATCTAAATCCATAAACGGGAAGTTCTCCCTGCATAAAATCTAAATCTTCCGATCTTTTAAAACCAAGGTTTTCATACATTTTCCAGGCTGTTTGCATAGCCTTTGTTGTATGAATAATCATTTGAGTAATTTTTTTGTCCTTAGCTTTTTGGATACATTCATTTGTTAAGAGTTTACCAATACCATGGCCTCTTGTTAATGGATCTACAGTCAGTAATCTAAACCCACTGGCATTTTGTTCATTGGTTGCTGTACCACCAGAGCCATAATACTTCATATCACTAAAATAAACTACAGCTCCTGCTATTTTGCCAGTGGTGGATGTGGCTACTAATAGTTCTGCACCCGGTTTGTTTGTTAACTCGCCGATGTTAGCAAGCATTTTATAATAATCCGGTTGTTCGGATTGTTTTGGAAATCCTTCCAGTTGAGAATAGACCTGAACCATTAATTTTCCAATTTCTTCAAATTCGTTAGGATTAGCATTTCTTAAAGTGTATTCCTGTTTACTCATAATATTATGTATCGGTTAGGATTTTATTTAAATAAAAAGCTATGCTATGCAAAAGTATTATAGTTTGTAATTAGTTTGAAGTTTACGGGTCGCCCAGATAAGGCAGATAATATTCTGGTATTTTCGATGGGAGGGAATTTATTACTGATACTGCCCGTATTTGCTAATATATTGGTGCAACCATCTTTTTATCAATTTCAGTAATTACAACAGGGCAATGCATTCTATAGAAATCAGAATTCCTGCTGGAAATGGCATCACTTGAGGAGTGCTGCGGGCAGGTGCCTCAGCCGGAAAGAATTCCGCGTAAACCTTGTTAATAATACTGAAGTCGTTACCAGAAACCATGAAAATTGTTGTTTTCACAATTTTACTCATACTGCTTCCTGCTTCTTCGAGTACAGTTTTGATATTTGTAAAAGCTTGTCTTGTTTGTTCATCAAATGAAGTGCTAACAATCTTACCGGAGATAGGATCTAATCCCGGCATTCCGGAAAGATAAATAAGATTATCAGCAATTACCGCCTGAGGAAATACCTCGTTCATTCGCGGAGCTTTTTTAGTGTTGAAATTCCTTCTTTTATCCATAATGCTGTTTGTTTAATTTAGTATAAGCCACGGCAGGCTGCTTTATAAAGTTTGGGTATTTGCAATGGCAGGGTATTCATTAAAGGCCCTGCACGATACAAATGTTTAATGATTTTTTATTGATTACACAAAAAATATGGCTTACAGATTAGTTTTCGGGGACGACCCGGATGAATAGTTCAAAGTTGACAAGTATAGATTATCAACATCATAATAGATCAAAATTTAAAAAACTCTTTTATTTTAATCAGAAACTGTTCTTTCTTTCGGCGGCTTACATCTAATTCCAGGCCATTGCTCATAATAACAGTGCCACCCTCGCCACGGATATATTCTTTTACATGCAGCAGGTTAATGAAAAAAGATTTATGTACCCTGCAAAAAGTTGTATCAGTCAATAGCTTGTCATATTCGAGCAAAGGTTTTGATACTGTGATGGATTTATTACTGAAAAGATGGAATTGCGTATAACTTCTCTGTGCCTGGCAATAAACAACTTCTTCCAGTTTTACAATAGTAAATCCTTTCTGTGTAGGGAGACAAAGTCCCATCTCAAATGGGGAATGGGGTTTATTGATCTTATACAGAAATGATTCTGTCTGCAAGGCATCAAAAAGTTCCGGAAAAACATCCGGAAAAATTTCTTCCTGTCTTTGTTTCACATCTATGGCATTGCAAAAGAAAGTTTCTATCTCCATCTGTGGATAATTCAATTCGGGCTTTTTTTTATGCATAGAAACTTTGGGATTCATCATAAACATGGATCGCTCTCATATGTGTGATTTATTAATGATAATATTAAAACATATAACTACAGAGATGCCCGGCATGTTTCTTTTTCACTACACAATTTTTCATTCAAATAATTTTTAATGATAAGCAATTATCCAAAATTGGGAAAGCTATTCCTGTTTGATGTCAGAGGTATTCCCTATTTAGGGATGAAAAATTCCCTATTTTAATTATTTCCTGGTAAATAATTTCCATTACAGGATTTTTTACCGGAAAAATTTAAGATGATTATTGCTAAAGTGAACAACAGCTTAAATGTGGTTTTGACAAAGCCTGGCTTTGTCAAAACCACATTTTTTTGAGTTTATTGATTTTTAAATTTCAATTGACCTGCAAATGTTTGCTGGTAGATTTTGCCATCTTTTATAATAAAAGTATCTGTAGCAAGAGGTACATCCAGGCTTGGTGTTTTTGCATGCCAAACTATATATACCAATCTGTCATTAGCTTCTACTTTGTCAAGCTGAAAACTCGACTTTTGTTTTGGAAAATGCTTCATTATGCTAACAAAAAAAGGTTTTATCTCCAGAGGACCCGTATAAGTCGCATCGGGGGTTATCAGAACAGATTCATTTGTATAGTCAGACATCAGGGCATCCAGATCACTTTCCTGAAAGGAGCTCAAATGATGCATTATGATATTCTTTGGATCTTCACTGAGAGTAGTTTCTTTATTCTCATTTGTGTTTTGTTCTTTATGTTTTGCACTTTGTCCGAAAGAATTTGAGCAGTTTAAAGCAATCAGTATTGTTGCTAACATCAAGCTATTTTGTATTTTTTTCATGTTTCTGTTTTTTATAGTGTTTATTTTTTATAATTCTTGATTGAAATGTACGTGTTACTCCCCACGTTACTGGTATTATAACCTATAGCTAATGGATTGCAGCTACTGATAACTTACACTGCTGTGAGGAGAAGCTGGCTTATCATTATGGCCTTAGGTAACCCCCGTTTGGCCATAACGATAAATCCATTTTTACCAGGCTAAAATTTATGAGGCTAATAAAACATCGTTTAATACAATTGCCATATCATACTGTTCAACGCGGATAGAATCGGTGATTACGCCATACCTGGTTGGAATACTCTTTGCTAATTCTGAATTCCAGAATGCTTCCCTGGCACTTTTGTTTTCAAAAATATAGATTCCACTTAAGGCGCCCGTTAATTCTTCAGCAATGTAATATTTCTGAATAAGGCCCGGTACGTTTCTGAATGTTTCTAAATCTTCCTGACAAACATTCATCAACTCTTCAGTACTATGAGTTGATTTGAATTTTACCAATAATACTGCTTCTGCATTTTTCATTTTTTATATTTTTAGTTTATGAATATGCAGGCAAAAGTAAATGCTGATGAGAGTAAGAGAGTAGGCTAATGAGTCAGATAAATCGACTCTGGGTCTTAAGCTTCGCTATTAGCCGTTTTCGAATATTTTTGACGGTATTGGAATGGGGTGAGATGATGTTTTTGTTTAAACACCCTGATAAAATGTGAGGTATCTTCAAACCCGCATTCAAAAGAAATTTCATTGATATTTAAATCTGAGGTGAGCACCTTGTGGTGTGCGAGTTCCAGTTTCCTGTCTTTAAGCCAGGCTGCGGGAGTGGTATTATAATATTCTTTAAAAGACTTTTTAAAGGTGGACAGACCCATATGACATAATTGTGCATAATCCTCCAGTTTAAGGTTGTAAGCAAAATTCTCTTCCATAACTCTGCTCATATGATATTCCTGGTTTTGACATAGAGAGATAAAATAATCAGTTAAGTCCTGGTGTTTTTTATTTGAGAAAAGACTTAAGAGCAATTCTTCGAATTTAAGTTTCAAAAGCTTTTCATTCGGTTGCTCCGACATTGATAAATAAAATTGGATAGAAAGATTATAACTTTCTAATAATTCATCCTGGTGAACACGTAAGACAGCATCCTGGCCGGAAAGATCTTTTTGGGAAGCATCAAGTAAAGCAGGATTTCTTTTGAGAAATGCTTTAATGAAGTCGTCAGGAATGAAGATAAAGATGGCACAAAATTCAGTATCAAAAAATTGGTGTGTGAGGTTTGCTCCTTTTTTTATAAAGATGATATCACCGTCATTTACTTCGTAGGAATGGTAAATGGTTTTCCATGTTTTTTTACCAGAGGTTATAAAAGCAAAGTAGTTATTGTCTGACCAAATCCCGAACTTGTTTTCTTCTCTCATGCAGGTATATTCAACAAACAATAGTTCGCTTACTTCCATTTTACGAAATAAGTTACTGTCTTTTATTGAGGAGTAGAAATTTACCATTTTTTATTTCATCAAAAGTTTACTGATTGATAGGTAACGGAATTGCTCAATGAATAAATGAAGCATATTTTCCCGACTGGTAATATTTTCATTGTTTAACTGGAGGCGCAAGGGGCCTGTGTAAAAATTAGAAAGCATGTTCAAAAGATTTGTCTTTGACAAATTTCATAGTGGTGCGCACAGCCTGCAAATATACGAACTCTATCTATCCAACCTGCGACAATAACCAAATTCCAATTTAAATGCCTAATAATTTTCCTGGATTCTCCCGGTAGTGATGGTATACTATTTTTATATCAACATGATATATACCCGCCCGGAAAAACAAATACAGGGAGAGCCGATCTGAAATGTAAACACAGTAAACACCAAAGTGCCGGTAATAATTAAATTACCGGCAATCCAAATTGAAGTAAAAAAATAGGTCGTTAACAATAATAGGTAATATGAATTTCATAGGCTGTAGTATCTATGTTCTAAAGATACTGGTGATGAAAAAAATAATTTTCCTTTTACTATTCAGCAGGAGGAATATCTTCTAAATGATAATAAATTTTCAAACCTCTTTCCTTCGCAATTCTAACATCCTCGTCTGCTCCTTTTGATGCACCTTCAAGACGAAGAACGGCATCGCATTTCAAAAGTAACCTGTGAGCTACCGGGTATAAAATTTCTTCATACGGACCGTCTCCTGGTTTTACAGAACCTGCAAGATGAAGTAAGGGCAATGCAACCCATTCACCAATCATAGGTATATGTCCCAGCCTGAATAATGGTAGTGCAGCTGCCTCTAATTTGCTTAAATTTTGCTGCATTAACTTTGGGTCGTCATTTGTCCCGCTACGATAAGGACCGGCAATAAGAATAAGCATATTTTTCATTTATACAAAGCAAGTAAACAAGATGCAGGAAAAAAATGATGTAGTTTAAGAAATTACTTTTTTGTTTTCTTCCCCCGTATTCTGCTCAAAAATTCCGGTGTAATGCCTAAATAAGAAGCGATTTGTTTTTGGGTAACCTGGTTAGCTACTTGCGGGTACCTGGTTAAAAAATTGTTATAGCGTTCTTCTGCGGAATGTGACAGGTTTTCTATAATTCTCAACTGCTCTCTTATATAAGCGTTTTGCATAATTATTCTAAAGAATCTTTCAAATTTGGGTATTTTGATATATAAGTTATCTAAATCTTTTTTTTCCAATTGAAAGATATAACTGTCTTCCACTGCTTCAATATTCAACATTGCCGGCCGCTCGTTGATAAAGCAAAACATATCTGTAACCCACCAATCCATTAAAGCAAACATAATAGTTGATTCCGCGCCTGTTTTGTCAATATAATAAGCTCTTAAAATTCCCGAATGAACAAAGATGATGTCTTTACAGATTTGTTCCTCTTTTAAAATGAGTTCTTTTTTAGAAACCTTTTTTTGTTTTAAAAGTGAAATAAAATAATTGATTTCATCTTCGTTAAGTGAAATATGTTTGGCAATATTTTTTAAAATAATATCATGCGTCATGCGTCAATTTTGGATAAAGTTAAAAAGTATTTTCCCGGAGGGTTTTCATGGGGTTTGTATATAGGAAGGAACTCCGCAAGTGCAAAGAACAATTATACCAATTTTTATCAAAGCAATCCTTTCCTGTAACCTAAGCATTTCTTATGTATGGGATTAGCTGCTTATCCGTTTCCAAACTAAAGTACGGATGATTGGTTCTGCTTCAGGTGTGGTGGTTTCTAATTGAATGATCAATTGATCATCAATTACCCGCAAATTGCGGGAAACTGTTATTCCAATATTAGCGGGAGTAACTGATCCAATTAATGTATGGGCAACTGTTCCGTTTTCTTCATTTACTTCATAGGTTCCGAAATAAGCATCATAACCACCTACGGCCATAGTATTATTAATACCGGAATAAGAAATAGAATTGCCGGGATTACCGGTTCTGTCACGTTTCATGAACTGGGCTGCAAAATGAGCGTCTGCATAGCAAAGGATGCCAATGGGATCAGCGCCAAGTGCTGGATCAATTCTTTTTTGTCCATCCTTTGTAAAATCTTCACGGGATTGTAACCACCAGATGCCAAGCATAGATGTTGCCAGGTTTCCTGAAGGTATTGGGAGAATTAATGAGCCCATTTCTTTTGAAGTTGTTGCTTATTATCAAATATACGCAACTCTAAACATCAATCTTAAATCAATGTATTAATATGAACTAAGTTGACGTAATACACTTTTAATAAAAGCCCAATAGTAATTCCACTTGTGAACGGAGCGCTGCTAATATCGCTTAATGACAGCAATTAAGTTTAGTAACTACTTACGTTAAAACTTCGGCGGTCGGGCATTAATCAACTACGTGCTTATTTTCAGGAGATTCCTGCCTGCTCAGGAATGATGAATACAAGCTGGCAAACAAAAGCCCCGCAATTACTTGCAGGGCTTACGCTATTTTTTAATTCCTTTTGGGATTGAGTTTGCTAAATGTCTATCGCCTCACCGTAAGCAGCAGCTGTAGCTTCTTTTATTGCTTCACTCATTGTGGGGTGGGGGTGTACAGAATTTAATATTTCGTGGTAAGTAGTTTCTAATTTTCTGGCAACAACCACTTCAGCAATCATATCTGTTACTCCGCTACCTATTATATGTGCTCCTAAGAACTCACCATACTTGGCATCAAAAATAACTTTTACAAAACCTTCCAAAGCACCGGCAGCACTGGCTTTACCACTGGCCATAAAAGGAAACTTACCTACTTTAATTTCATGACCTGCATCCTTTGCCTGTTTTTCTGTATAACCAACAGAAGCAATTTCAGGAGTACAATAAGTACAACCGGGGATATTATTATAATCCATTGCTTCAGGTGCATGATTGTATTTCTTTTCCAGGTATGCAATGTGTTCAGCCGCATTTATACCTTCTTTACCGGCAACATGTGCCAATGCCTGTCCGGGTGCACAATCGCCAATAGCATAAATACCTGCAATAGTTGTTTGTCCGTATTTATCAACTACCACTTTTCCTTTTTCAGTTTTAATGCCGTTTTCTTCCAAGCCAATGTTTTCAATATTAGCTGCAATACCAACTGCACTTAATAAAATATCTGCTTCAAGTGTTGTTTCACCACTCGCAGCTTTTACTTTTGCTTTTACACCTACACCTGATGTATCAACAGAAGTAACTTCAGCACTTGTCATTATAGTGATACCTTTTTTCTTTAACTGCTTTTCTAATTCTTTAGAAATATCTTCATCTTCAACGGGAACTACTCTTGGCAGAAATTCTACCACCGTAACTTTTGTTCCCATTGAATTATAGAAATCGGCAAACTCAACACCAATAGCACCACTGCCCACTACAATCATACTGGCGGGTTGTTGTGGTAATGCCATTGCTTCGCGGTAACCAATAATTTTTTTACCATCAATAGGCAGTGATGGTAATTGACGGCTGCGGGCACCTGTGGCGATGATGATATATTTTGCTTCAACGATTTGTTTTTTACCATCAGCTGGGGTTACTTCTAATTTACCTTTGGCAGCAATTTTGCCGTAACCCATAATCACGTCAATCTTATTCTTCCTCATTAAAAACTGAACACCCTTGCTCATTTTATCAGCCACAGCACGGCTGCGTTTAATAACTGCAGGAAAATCATGTTGTACACCAGTGGCATTAATTCCGTAGTTAGTGCTGTGCTTCATGTATTCATACACCTGTGCACTTTTTAATAAAGCTTTGGTGGGAATACAACCCCAGTTTAAACAAACACCCCCGAGACTTTCTTTTTCTACAATTGCCACTTTTAAGCCAAGCTGTGAAGCACGGATAGCAGCAGGATAACCACCGGGACCACTACCGAGAACAATAACATCGTATGCCATAGTATAAGTTTATTAGTTTATAAGTTAACAGGTTAATAAGGAGGTGCGAAGGTAATTTATAACAGGGAAATGGCAAATTTGTCGTTGACCGCTGTTCATTGGGCGATGACTGGCCAGCTATGCGGATTGAAGGCAAAAAAAATCAGCTATTAACTTTTAATAGCTGATTAAGTATGTTTAATGAACAACGGCCATCTGTCATCGGCCAACGACGCTTTTACCTGCTGTTAGCATCATTCATTCTTATGCTTCTGCCTTTAAATTTTTTACCATCAACGGCTTTTATCATTTGATTGGCGGAGTTGCGGTCAACTTCTACCCAACTGTTCATCTCTTTCATATCAATACGACCAAGAACATCTTTGCGGAGTTCACTCATATCTAATAAAAACTGTAAGAAACTGGCTTTATAAAAACCATCTTTAGTGCCGAGGTTTACAAATAAACGCTGGTATTCGCCATTGCCACCTCTTGCGCCACCAAACTCACGGCCTGCTGTATCTCTCCATCTGCCTTTTTCCAATGGTTGACGACTGCTTTCCCGTCCGCCTCTTCTATCATCTCTTGCACCTCTTTCCACTCTTTCTCCTCTTCTTTCTCTTACGTTTAAGTCTTCTGCATTTTCATAATACTTCAAAAAGCGATCGAATTCCATTGCTGCTACTCTCTTCAACACTTCTTCTTTACTTACGTCCGCAAATTTTTCTGCCAGCATGGGAACATAGGTTTCATAATCACCATGGCTAACATCTGTCTGCAATAATTTTTCCATAAAGGAAAAGAACTGCTTACGGCAAACATCTTTACCTGATGGCACTTCTAATTTATGAAAGGAAGCTTGTGCAATTCTTTCAATTTGCCGCAGCTTACCAACTTCCCGGCTATGTACAATGGACATACATATGCCGGTTAACCCTGCACGACCAGTACGGCCACTACGGTGAGTATATACTTCCAAATCGTCTGGTAATTCATAATTGATAACGTGAGTGATGCCGGTTACATCAATACCTCTTGCTGCCACGTCGGTAGCAATTAGTAACTGCAATGTTTTTTCACGGAACTCACTCATTACTTTATCTCTTTGTTGTTGTGTTAAATCCCCATGTAAAGCATCAATATCGTAACCTTCTCTTGTTAACTTTTCTGCAATATTTTGTGCATCAACTTTTGTTCTTGTAAAAATGATGCCGTATATACCGGGATTAAAATCAATCAATCGCTTTAATGCTTCATAACGATGTTGTGCACTAACTAAATAGTACTGGTGATCGATATTTTTGTTGGCAGTATTCATTTTGCCCACGGTTATCTCCACAGGGGTCTTCATATATTTTTTGCTAACCCTGCGTATTTCGGGTGGCATAGTAGCACTGAATAACCAGGTACTTTCTTTCTTTGGTGTATTCTGTAAGATGAATTCAATATCGTCCTGGAAACCCATGTTCAGCATTTCATCGGCTTCATCCAGCACTACATATTTTATTTCTTCTAAGTTGATGGCTTTACGTTCAATCAAATCAATTAATCTTCCCGGTGTAGCCACTACTATTTGAACACCTCTTTTAATATCCCTTATCTGCATACCAATGGAAGTGCCACCGTAAACAGCTACCACATTCATGCCCGGAATAAATTTCTTGAAGAGGTTTACTTCATTTACTATCTGCATACACAATTCACGGGTAGGACATACCACCAGTGCCTGCGGATATTTTTTAGAAGAATCAATTAACTGTAACAATGGTAAACCAAAAGCTGCGGTCTTGCCGGTTCCTGTTTGGGCCAGACCAATAAAATCTGTTGTGCCACTTAATAAAACGGGAATCGCTTTTTCCTGGATGTCGGTTGGGTTCACAAACCCCAACTCGCTGGTCGCCTGAATCAATCTTGCATCAATTCCCAACCCCTCAAATGTTGTCATGTATTTTTATTTAAAATTTGCGCAAATGTACGCCTAAAAGACGGTTTTGAGGGAATTAATTGTGACAATAATCTGTAAGTCGGCAAGTCGGAAAGCCGAACGAAATGGGTTAAAAAAAGAGTCGTAAGTAATAAAGACTTACGACTCGTGACTTATAACGTAAAACTTATTTTTTTTACCAAATCTTAACCCTCAAGCTATCGGCACGGTATATTTTATCGCTGGATTTTATATTAAAGGTTGAATAAAATTCATCCACATTGACAAAAGGTCCGTTAACGCGATACTTAGCTGGGGAGTGAACATCAGAAAGTAAACGACTTCTTAATTGCTCTTCTTTTTGATGGCCCAGCCATCCCAGTGAATAGCCTAAGAAGAAGCGCTGCATTGGGGTAAGCCCGTTTATTTTTTCTCCTTTTTTGTATTGCTCCGTTTTTTTGAATGCTTCAATACCTAACAGGATACCTCCAAGATCTGCAATATTTTCACCGGTGGTTGCTTTGCCATTGATGTGATAACCGGGTAATGGCTCATACTCATCAAACTGTTTAATAATTACTGCAGCTCTTTTATTAAACTCTTCCTCATCCTTTTTTGTCCACCAGCTTACTAAATTTCCTTTATCATCAAACTGTCTTCCTTCATCATCAAATCCATGTGTTATTTCATGACCAATAGTAGAAGCACCAGTATAACCATAAGCAATAGCATCATCCAAATCTTCATCCTTAAAACCGGGCACCACCATTTGTGCAGCCGGTAATACAATTTCGTTATTAGATGCATTGTAATAGGCATTATAGGTTTGAGGAGTCATATCCCATTCACCCCTGTCAACAGGTTTACCCAGCTTTGTGATATTATAATTATGCCACCACTCATTGGCATTCATTACATTTTGTACAAAACTTTCTTTGCCAATTTTCATGGCACTGAAATTTTTCCATTTATCAGGATAACCTACTTTCTTTTTAATGGAAGCAAGTTTGGCAAAAGCTTTTTGCTTTGTGCTGTCGCCCATCCAGGTAAGTTTTGTAATGCGGTCTTTTAATGCATCACGTATATCTTCTACCATTTTTTCGTAACGCTTCTTTGCCGTTTCGCTGAAGAATTCTTTTACATATAACTGGCCAAGTATTTCACCCATTAAAGCATTTTCCTGCTGAATAACTCTTTTCCATCTTGGCCTTCTTTCTTTGGCTCCGCTGAATAATTTATTAAAGTTGAAAGATTCAATACCAAATTTATCAGGCAATGAACTAGAGAGATCACTGATGAGGTTAAACTTCATATAGCTTTTCCAAACAGGCAGCGGGGTTGATTTCAATATATTATCCAATCCTTTAAAAAATTCCGGCTGACCTACAATTACGGAGTCAATACTTTTTACTCCGGTGATAGATAAAAAAGAAGTCCATTCAATAGATGGTGACATTTTAGGTAAATCAGCAATGGCTATTTTGTTATAGTTCTTGATTGGGTCTCTTAAATCTTCAATTTTCCGGGAAGCCTGTGCCAGTTTGGTTTCCATGGCCAGTATATTTTTTGCGGCCGTAGCGGAAGCCGTTACATCATCTCCCGACAGGGTTAGCATATTAGTTATATACTTTACATATTGGTTACGAATATTTACAGTGGCTGAATCCGTTTTAAAATAATACTCTCTTTCTGGTAAGCCAAGGCCGCCCTGGTTTAAATAATAAATCATTACATCGCTATGTTTTGCATCCTGTCCCGGTCCGTCTGAAAAGAAAGTGCCAGAGCCCAGTTTCTTCAACTCAGCAGAAAGGGATAATAAAGATTTAATATCAGTAACCGCATTGATTTTATCAAAATAAGGTTGCAGTGGTTTAAGTGCGGAAGTTTCAATGGAAGCACTATCCATAGCTGTGCTCCAAAAATCGCCAATCTTTTGGTCAGAAGTTCCTTCTTTCGCGTTTGCTTTGGCTGCATTTTCACTTAATTCTCTTAATCTCTTTAAATTTTCTTCATTAACTAATTGTCCAATACCCCAGCCGCTCCAGTCGCCGCGGATAGGGTTTTTCTTAATCCATCCGCCATTAGCATAATCAAAAAAATCTGCACCGGGACTTACTGTAGTATCCAGGTTTTCATAAATAGGGTCTTTCTTAACAACAGTCTTATCATCGTTTTTACAGGAAAAAAGGACAACAAAAAATGAAGTGCATATCAGCAATCGTTTTAGCATATAAATTTATTTATGGATAAAAATAAAGAAACGCAATGGAGTGGCAATTGATTTTTGATAAATGGAAGGAATCTGATAATTTTGTTATTAGTATTTTTCGGGATGTAGCGCAGCCCGGTAGCGTACAACGTTCGGGACGTTGGAGTCGCAGGTTCAAATCCTGTCATCCCGACCCAAGCTCTGTGAAGACAGAGTTTTTGACTATTATGACTTATTACAGTGAAATCAAATTGTTAATGTAAGAATTTACGTATGAAATACTGGCGATATTTTTAAAATAAAACC
>JBLMVP010000251.1:0-2826 GCA_050256755.1 Sphingobacteriales bacterium
GAGATCCAAAAATCGCCCCGCCACATCATACACCCGATTTTTATATCGATGACAGTATGCTGGATACAGGAGTAAAAGCATTTTGCAATATTGTTTTTGATTATGCTAAGCTAAAGGCTCCTGCGGATAAAAAAACTAAATAATCATCTTTATATTATTATAAAGTTCGGGTTCATATTGATCCCGGACTTTTTTATTTTATTGATTGTAATTCCTCTCCCCAAATATCAAACTTCCAATTCTTACCATGGTACTCCCCTCTTCTACCGCAATTTTATAATCACTACTCATACCCATGGAGAGAATGCTGAATGCTGAATATTGAATGTTGAATTTATCGAAAAGTGTTTTCAAAAACTTAAACTCGCTCCTTACCAAATCCATATCATCACTAAAAGAAGCCATACCCATCAGTCCCGCCACTCTCACATTTTTCATCTCCCAATTTCCAAATTGGCTAATCAAATCATTGAGTTCTTTCTCATCTAATCCAAACTTTGTTTCTTCTTTAGCAATATGAATTTGCAGTAAACAATCAATCACCCGGTTACTCTTTGCTGCCTGTTTATTTATCTCCTGTAATAACTTTAAACTATCCACGCCGTGAATCAAATGCACAAAGGGGGCAATGTATTTTACTTTATTACTTTGTAAATGACCAATAAAATGCCAGCGGATATCTGAAGGTAATAGCGGCTGTTTATCTGCCAGTTCCTGTACATAATTCTCCCCAAAATCTCTTTGACCTAAATCGTACAAATCTTTAATGTCTTCAACAGGTTTTGTTTTGGAGACAGCAACAAGCGTTGCTTTACCTTTCAATTCGCTTATTATCTCTTTATACCTGCTTTCGTTAATTGCCATGCTTATTAATTTAACCGCAAAGAAACAAAGTTCGCAAAGTATGTGCAAAGAAAAAGCCACCAGCTTTCCGCCAATGGCTTTAATATTATTTAATCAGCTAATCTCCAAATTTTCAAATCAACACATTACTTCAGTATTGACCTGCTAATCACAATTCGCTGCACTTCACTTGTTCCTTCATATATCTGTGTAATTTTTGCATCACGCATCATTCGTTCTACATGATATTCTTTTACAAAACCATAACCACCATGAACCTGCACAGCTTCAGTCGCCGTCCACATCGCTGTTTCACTAGCATATACTTTTGCCATGGATGAACTTAACGTATAATCAATACCATTATCTTTTTCCCAGGCTGCTTTCAAACATAAAAGTCTTGCTGCTTCAATCCTTGTGGCCATATCGGCTAGCTTAAAAGCAATAATCTGGTGATTCATTATTTCTGTGCCAAAAGCCTTGCGTTGTTTGGAGTATTTTAAAGATAGCTCATACGCACCACTGGCGATACCCAATGCCTGCGAGGCAATACCAATCCGTCCGCCGGCAAGTGTTTTCATCGCAAAAGTGAACCCAAAACCATCGGCCCCAATGCGGTTGCTCTTCGGAACTTTTACATCGTTAAATAATATGCTGTGCGTATCGCTTCCCCGGATGCCGAGTTTATTTTCTTTGGCACCAACCGATACACCCGGCCAGTTCTTTTCTACAATCAGGGCATTAATACCACGGCTTCCTTTTTCAGGATCAGTCTGAGCAATTACGAGATAAACTGAAGCCGAATTACCATTGGTAATCCAGTTTTTGGTGCCGTTTAATAAGTAGTAATCACCCTTATCCTCAGCGGTAGTTTTTTGTGAAGTGGCATCGCTACCTGCTTCAGGTTCACTTAATAAGAAAGCACCTATGTAAAGCTCATTATCCTTGTGGCCCTGTGCCAGTGGCGTTAAATATTGTTGTTTCTGTTCTTCGTTACAAAACTCCTGCAGACCATAACAAACCAGGCTGTTGTTAACACTCATGCACACACTCACACTCGCATCCACCTTGCTTATTTCCTCCATGGCCAGTACATAACTTACCGTGTCCATTCCTGCACCGCCATACTCAGGTTTTACCATCATACCCATAAATCCGAGTTCCGCCAGCTTCATAATTTGTTCTTTTGGAAACTGTTGCTTTTCGTCCCTTTCAATAACACCTGGCAGGCATTCTGTTTGAGCAAAATCCCTGGCTGCTTTTTGAATCATCAAATGTTCTTCGGATAGTTGAAACTGCATAAGTGGCTATTTATTTAAAGTGCCGCAAAAATAATTGAAAAGATGGGAATGCTAACAGTTGTTTGGAGAATTATTTTGAAGCACGGTTTTGTGCTGCTAACCGCCTGGCGGAAGGCAGGTAGAAAGTATTTTGTTGAGATTAAGAACCAAAGATAGAATGCCCCCGGCACCACTTACAGCAGGATTTTTGTTGACAGATGATAAATATTTTAAAATGGCGCAATTATCTTTAACGAACAAAAACAGCTTCGTCTTTGTTCAAGGCGTCTGTCAGCCAATTAGAGTTTATCAATGCTAAGTCGCTGGGAAGATTATCAAGCTTGAAAAATTTCAATTCTTTTGTCTCGTTGTTTGAAAAGTCTGGGTTAATAGTGTTTGTCAACGTTGCTTCAAAATATGAAGTAACGTACTGAACTGTTCTGTCTTCATATTTATATGTCTGTGAAGCTGGCGAAGAATAAACACCTATAAATCGGACAATATTTGCTTTTGTATTCGTTTCTTCTTCAATTTCTCTTAAAACAGCGGCTTCAATTGTTTCACCAAATTCAACGTGTCCTGAAATGATACACCATTTATTTACGTCTTTACGTTTTTGTAATAAAACTTCTCCGTTGTCATTAAAAATTACTACGGCTATCGCTGGTAGTATTTGTTTTAGAGTGCTCATATAAAATTATTG
>JBLMVP010000252.1:0-5957 GCA_050256755.1 Sphingobacteriales bacterium
GGTGTTTTTAATGCAACTTTTTCAAAAGAAGAATATAGTGTTATACAATACAACTTGTCAAAAGACAATGACCGTATAATAAAAACAGATACAATTGTAAAAGGGCACCGTTACTTTGATATTCCGACTACAGCAGTTGTTGCCGGGAATGATTTATATGTAATAGCTAACAGCCAGTTAGATAACCTGGATCAGGTTAAATTGCTGGTGATTAAGCAGGAATTATTAACGGATAATTTTATTTTGCGATTCAGACTAAAACAGTAAACGCTGCAAAAACTTGTTAAATCGGGATTAAAATATATAAGGGGTATGTTTTAAATGCCAAACAGGGGAATAACCAGTAAAAGAAATCCTTTACATCCCCTATATTCGCTCATTAATTTTTTGTATGAGAAAACTGTTACTCGTTTTATTATTTATCGTTCATCTTACTTCCTGCACTCAGGCACAGGCCCCCGCTACATATAGCGCTGCGGATATTTATTTAGGGTTGAAGAAATTAAAAGTACTGGGTTCAATATTATATGTAGCTGCCCACCCGGATGATGAGAATACAAGATTACTTGCTTATCTATCCAAAGAAAAATTATACCGTACCGGTTATATGAGTATGACCCGTGGTGACGGCGGACAAAATTTAATTGGCGATGAGCAGGGGATCGAATTAGGGTTGATTCGTACACAGGAACTGCTTTCTGCAAGAAGAATTGACGGGGCAGAACAATTTTTCTCAAGAGCTTTTGATTTTGGTTTCAGCAAGAGTACGGATGAGGCATTAAAAACATGGGATAAAGAAAAAATATTAAGTGATGTAGTATGGGTGATAAGAAAGTTTCAACCTGATGTAATGATTACCCGTTTTCCTGAAGACAGCAGGGCGGGGCATGGACATCATTCCGGTTCGGCTGTATTGGCCCGTGAAGCATTTATTGCTGCGGCAGATCCTAATAAGTTTCCTGAGCAATTTAAGTTTGGTGTAAAACCATGGCAGGTAAAACGTATAGTTTGGAATACGTTCAATTTTGGTGGCAATAGTACCATTAGCGAAGACCAGCTAAAGATTGATGTGGGTACTTACAATGCTGTATTGGGGAAAAGTTATGGGGAGATTGCAGCAGAGAGCCGCAGCCAGCACAAAAGCCAGGGCTTTGGTGTACCAAGGTCAAGAGGACAACAGTTTGAATATTTTAAACCAACACTCGGTGATACAGCAAAGAATGATTTGATGGATGGAGTGATGATCAATTGGAACAGGGTGGAAGGTGGTGCGGCTATTGCGACACAAATTGATGAGACAATCAAAAACTTTTCGTTTGAGAATCCTTCGGCATCGGTGAATACCTTATTGAGTTTGTACAGAAGTATTGCCAAACTTCCGCTGACTGATAGTTACTGGAGAGAAAGAAAAATGCAGGAAGTGCAGCAGTTGATTGAAGCTTGTGCCGGTTTATATGCCGAAGGAACCACTGCTGAACAGTACGTGGCACAGGGTGATACACTAAAAATAAATTACTCTGTCAATGTTCGCAGTAATACAAAGATTTTAGTGAAAGGGTATTACCAGTTTAATGGGGAAGGTGAAAAAGGCGAAGGGTATAAGTCTGCTTTAAATGAATTGAATAAAGAATTAGAGTCCAATAAAAATTTCAATTATTCCAAAACTATTACGATAGATCCCAGTCATGAGATATCTCAACCTTACTGGTTGAAGGAGGAGATGAATAAAGGAAGTTTTAATGTAAGTGATCAGAAATTAATTGGACAGGCAGAAAATAAACCAGCATTGGATGTGGTGTTTGCAGTAGAAATTAACGGTGAAGAATTTTATATAAGAAAGCCCATTCAATACAAGTTTACAGACCCGGTGAAAGGAGAATTGTTTGAGCCCTTGGTAATTGTGCCGCCTGTTACGATTAAACCAAGTCAAAACTTAGTCGTATTTGATGGAATGAAACAAAAATTAATGAATGCTTCTGTAAAAGCTTTCAGAAGTATCAATCTTGCTGATCCAAAATTATCTTCGCAATTAGCCCCGGCTAATTATTTAAATGCCGGTTACGGCTCTTTTAATAAAGGAGATGAAAAAAGTTTTCCCATTTTAGTTTCTGCCAATAGTAATATTCCAAAACTCAATTTGTATGCAGGTAATAATAATGAGCTGTTAAACAAAAATTTGCATGAAATAAAATACGATCATATTCCTAATATTACTTATTTCACTGATGCAATAGTTAAAATTTCTTCTGTTGATTATAAAACCACCGGCAAATCCATTGGATACATTACAGGAGCAGGAGATAAAGTTCCTGAAGCATTAACGCAAATGGGATATACCGTAACAACTCTTGGCGAAAAAGATCTGACATTTGATAATCTGAAAAAATTTGATGCAGTTGTTGCCGGTGTTCGTACTTATAATGTGCACGATTATATGGCCAATGCCTACGATGCTTTAATGGAATATGTAAAACAAGGCGGTGTGTATGTGGTGCAATATAATACCAACAGCGGTGTAGGTCCGTTGGGCACAGGTAAAATTGGTCCCGCACCATTTTTTGTTTCCCGTAACCGTGTTACAGATGAGGAAGCGAAAGTGAGTTTTCTTCTGCCCAATCACCCGGTTTTAAATTATCCAAACAAAATCACTGAAAAGGATTTTGAAGGATGGATACAGGAACGCAGTATTTACGAAGCAGATAAAGTGGACAGTAGTTTTGCCTCAGTCTTATCTTTTAATGATCCCAATGAGAAACCAACCAGCGGCAGCTTAATTGTAAACAATTATGGCAAGGGAAAATTTGTATACACGGGGTTGGTCTTCTTTAGAGAATTGCCTGCTGGTATACCTGGTGCGTATCGTTTGTTTGCAAACGTATTGGCTAAGCCCGTTTCTGATAAAACAAAAGTAAAATCCAGATAAAAAATTCAGACTGAAATAAATTATGGCAAATAATTCAAACAGGGGAGGAATGGGCGTAGCAGTGGGCCTGGTGTTAGGAATACTACTCACATTTGTTTTTAAACGATTAGCAGTTGGTTTAATAGTAGGGTTAATCATTGGATTATTATTATTCACTTTTACCCGTGAAAAAAAATAATATGGAAAAGCATACCGACAAATCGCCTTTTTTTAAAACATGGAATAGATGGTATGCTTTTGTTTTGATTGTGCTGGTTATATTAATCATCAGTTTTTATTTTTTTACTAAACGATTTGCATGAGCAGTATTGACTGGATAGTATTAATTGTAACACTATGCGGTATCATCAGCTATGGTATTTATAAAAGCCGTACTTCAAGAAATCTTGATGGTTATTTTTTAGGCGACAGGCAAATGCCCTGGTGGCTGGTGTTGTTAAGTATTATGGGTACACAGGCAAGTGCCATCACTTTTCTATCTGCACCCGGCCAGGCATATACAGACGGTATGCGGTTTGTTCAATATTATTTTGGTTTGCCCATTGCTATGGTGATTATCTGTATTGCTTTTGTTCCCATCTTTCGTAACCTGAAAGTTTATACAGCATATGAATACCTGGAACAACGATTTGATATAAAAACAAGAACACTTACATCTGCATTATTCTTATTGTCAAGAGGGTTGAGTACAGGTATCAGTGTATTTGCCCCTTCAATAATTCTTTCTACTTTATTTGGTTGGAATATTTACTGGACAAATATTTTCATGGGAGGCCTGCTTATTATTTATACGGTTACCGGTGGGGCCAAAGCAGTTGCTTACACGCAGCAATTACAACTGATTATTGTTTTTACAGGAATGTTTCTGGCTGCTTATATGGTGGTGAAATTATTGCCATCCAATGTTGGTTTTATTGATGCATTGCAGGTGAGTGGTAA
The DNA here is from genome assembly GCA_050256755.1 of Sphingobacteriales bacterium. Taxonomy (GTDB): domain Bacteria; phylum Bacteroidota; class Bacteroidia; order Chitinophagales; family Chitinophagaceae; genus AWTP1-9. Next base: position 3,863 of record JBLMVP010000252.1, read on the forward strand.
GTTGGGTAAACTCAATGTGATTACAAGCGGAATTAAAAAAGATGGTTCATTTAACTGGAGCGATCAATATAATTTGTTCAGTGGAATTATAGGAGGGTTCTTTCTTGCCCTGTCTTATTTTGGAACAGACCAGTCGCAGGTGGGCAGATACCTGACTGCTAAAACAACTACGCAAAGCAGGGTAGGCTTATTGATGAATGGATTGGTTAAAGTGCCCATGCAGTTTGCTATTTTATTAATTGGAGCAATGGTCTTTACTTTTTATCAATTTAAACCGGCACCATTATTTTTTAACCAGGCACAAATTGAAAAAGTACAGGCTACTCCTTATGCTGGGTCATTAAAAACCATACAACACCAATATGATTCTTTAAATAAACAAAAGGAAGCATATGTTTCTCAGTTTGTAATTTCTACTCAGCAAAACAATTCCACTGTAGCAATTGAAAAAAACTGGAAAGAAACCCAGGGTAAAACAGACAGTTTGCGTACCGAGTTTAAAAATATTTTGCAAAAGAAAGAAGTGGGTGGCGATGCTAATGATGCCAATTATATTTTTCTCCATTTCGTAGTGGACTATTTGCCTGTCGGACTGGTTGGGTTACTTATAGCCATCATATTTCTTGCCTCATGGGGAAGTATTGCTGCAGCATTAAATTCCCTGGCTTCATGTACAATGGTGGATTTTCACCGGCGTTTTTCTAAACGGGAAATATCACATGAAAAAGAATACCAGCTTTCCAAATGGTACACTTTTGCATGGGGAATATTTTCTATCATTATTGCTATGTTTGCTTATAATCTGGGCAATAGTTTAATTGAAGCAGTGAATGTGCTGGGGTCTTTATTTTATGGAGTTATCCTTGGCATTTTCCTGGTTGCTTTCTTCTTAAAAAATATTGGTGGAAGAGCAGTGTTTATAGCGGCTATAATAACAGAGTTATTTATTCTCTTTATATTTTATCTCATAAAGACTAAGGTCATAGCTCTTGGATTTTTATGGTTGAACCCTATTGGCGCTTTTGGTGTGATATTAATTGCTATGATGATACAGGCATTGCTGCCGGCTGATCGGAAGACTTCCGAAACAGGAAAATAATTTGTTTCAAATTTTGCTACGCTTTTCTTATTCCTGTAATTAAATACAGTAAATGGCATTATGAAAAATGTATAAATAATACATTTTTCATTCTTTTAATAAAATCCTGCAGTAAGAAAAAGATTCCAGTTTGATCCTTACCGGGAAATGGATAAATGTGAATGCTACAGATAATACTCTCGAAATTTATAAAGAAGGTGATAAGAATATCCTTTTTGATAATTCTTTTTACCCGGGGACTAACCTGGCCATTTGCGTTAATAACGATGGATTCAAAAAAGAATTTACAGGATTAAGGGCTGCTTCTATTAAAATAAGATCGTATAAATCAAATGAGACATATATTGACTATAGTTTTTCATGGATAGAAAGAGGAGTTAAATTAAAAATTCCTGTTCAGGCAATAAAACCTCAGTTAAGTGCAATAAAAAACCCCGCTTTTTTAAGCGGGGTTTAATAATTTATAATGATTTACTATTTACCCTGTACAGGCTGTTGTTGATTGGCAGGAGCCGGAGCCTGTTGCTGGGTTCTATTCCTGCTGTCATCAGGTAAAGTTGTTTTATCTCTGGGGATAAATAAAGTAGAGATTAAACAAAGCGCTCCAATTACGGAAGCAAAAATCCAGGTACCCTTTTCTAATACATCGGTAGTTTGTTTTACCCCCATAAATTGGTTGCTGAAACCAGCTACATTACCCGCTAATCCGCCACCTTTTGGGTTTTGAACCAGTACGATGAAGCCTAAAACCACTGCCGCAATAATTATAAAAATCACAAATAAGATAGTCATATTATATATCCTTTTAATTGTTCAATTTTGGCCGCAAAGTAAGCGCTTTTTTCGGGATAGAGCAAACTTAATTTGTGGTAAATATCAATGGCTTTTTCTGTTTTCCCCTGTTTAAGAAGTACTTCTGCCATGGCTTCGGTGGTTATATCCTTTACTTCATTTGAATCCTCAGCTGCTTCCTGAATTTTTTTCTCGTCCGATTCG
>JBLMVP010000253.1:0-2979 GCA_050256755.1 Sphingobacteriales bacterium
CGCCTTTATCTAAAATTGGGAAATCACCTGTTTCACGGCTTACGATCCTGTCTTCTACAAAGTTTCCTTTGTCATCCAGGGGAACGTTTGCCTGTGCGATCTTAGCCAGGTCTTCTTCTTCTGCACTAAGGAAAGTAAGATGCTTCATATCAATCTTACCATCTTCTACTTTACGGTAAGGAGTTTCAATGAAGCCCATATCATTGATTTTGGCATGCACACAAAGTGTGGATATCAAACCAATGTTTGGTCCTTCCGGAGTTTCAATAGTACACAAACGGCCATAGTGAGAATAGTGTACGTCACGAACCTCGAAACCCGCACGTTCACGGCTTAAACCACCGGGTCCGAGTGCGGATATACGACGCTTATGTGTAATCTCACTTAATGGGTTTGTTTGATCAAGGAACTGTGATAACTGTGAGGTACCAAAGAATGAATTGATAACAGAAGACAAAGTCCTTGCATTAATCAAATCAACCGGTGTGAATACTTCATTATCACGTACGTTCATTCTTTCACGGATGGTACGGGCCATACGAGCCAGACCAACACCGAACTGGGCATATAATTGCTCACCCACTGTACGCACACGACGGTTACTTAAGTGATCAATATCATCAATCTCTGCCTTAGCGTTTGTTAAACGAACAAGATATTTGATGATTAAAATAATATCCTGGCGGGTTAATGTTTTTTGAGTAAGCGGCGCTTCAATATTCAACTTGCGGTTGATTTTGTAACGACCTACTTCTCCCAAATCATAACGCTTATCACTAAAGAATAATTTATCAATAATACCACGGGCTGTCTCATTATCCGGCGCATCTGCTCCGCGTAACTGACGGTAGATATGCTGAACGGCTTCCAGCTCCGAGTTAGAAGTATCTTTATTTAATGTGTTATAGATGATAGCATAATCACCACTCACTTCTTCTTTCTGAATGAATACACTTTCTACACCTAAATCAACAATCAACTGAATATTTTCTTCATTCAAAATGGAGTCACGTTCCAGCACTACTTCGTTACGTTCGATAGAAACGACTTCACCTGTATCTTCATCCACAAAATCTTCTACCCAGCTGCGCAAAACACGTGCAGCTAATAATTTGCCTTCATATTTTGATAAAGATTTTTTATCACCTTTTACTTCGTCGGCCATGCCAAAAAGTTCAAGGATGTCTTTATCTGTTTCAAAACCGATAGAACGTAATAAAGTTGTTACAGGGAATTTTTTCTTACGATCAATGTAAGCATACATTACATTGTTGATATCGGTAGCAAATTCCATCCACGCACCTTTGAAAGGAATTACACGGGCAGAATAAATTTTTGTACCGTTGGGGTGTAATGATTGGCCGAAGAATACACCTGGTGAACGATGTAACTGGGAAACAACTACCCGTTCTGCCCCATTGATAACAAATGTACCACGTGGAGTCATGTAAGGAATGTTTCCTAAAAACACGTCCTGGACAATAGTTTGAAAATCGATATGCTCTTCGTCGTTACAGCTTAACCGCAATTTTGCTTTTAAAGGAACGGCGTAGGTCAACCCTCTTTCCATACACTCGTCAATGGTGTAACGGGGAGGATCCACGAAATAATCCAGAAATTCAAGTACAAATATGTTACGGGTGTCTGTGATAGGAAAATTTTCCTTAAACACACGGAACAATCCTTCAACGTTACGCTTATCAGGCGTAGTTTCTAATTGAAAGAAATCTTTAAACGATTGAAGCTGGATGTCAAGAAGATCCTCGGGGTCAGCTAAATGCTTAATCTTACCGAAATTGACTCTTTTGTTTTGAAGTTTTGTTGAAGACATATTGCTTAAACCGGTTTTAATGTGATACAGACGTACAATACACTGCCAGCTTTTCCCTTTGACAAAGGAAAAACAGGTGAAAATCAATTACTTATTAGTGTACTGGAACGTCAAATTACTTTAGGCCTAAATTAAAGGAACGCAAAGGTAAGGATTATAGCAATATCAAAAATAATTTTATGCACGGTTTTTGAACGCTGTGCATAACTGTACAACAAGCCAGGTAAAGGGGTAGTATGGTCTTTGCAGAATAGGCTAATTTAATGATTTTGTGGTAATAATATAGGAAAAGGGCATTTCCTATACTGACAAACAGACGTATCTATACTCTACTCATACTCTGTGTACGCTTTATCCATGCTTTATCCATGCCTTTGAGTGGGCTTTGCCTGCCTTTTGCCTGCGGGGGTGTTTAGTCCTGGAAATAGCTGTTTTGTTGAAGGATGAGTCGAATTCCGGTTCAACAGAATGCGACATATTTTCATTGCTTCGGAGGGCTCAATGGTAGCCTGCATTTATATTAATTCTTACAGCCTGCCTAACTTTCTTTTTTTTGGGTCCCGTAATGAATTTGGGATAGGTACAGAAAGAAGCATCCCTTATCTTAAACCGATATATTTTCAAGATGTTTTACCTGATTTTAATAGTGAATACTTTACTAATTATAACAAAGATTTCTTCCCTTACTTTTTTTTGCGGAAAAAAAGTAAGCAAAAAAGCCGCCCGAAAACAGCCTGTCCCGCAGTATTGCGGGATGCTGTATATCCCTGCCCATCCGGTAAATGTATTTCTATTCAATGATTTACCTGACGAATAATTAAAATCAATTGTTCCAGCAACTACACCAATCGAAGCATTGAGACCATAGTTTAAATTGAGAGCTCTATAGAAATAAAGCCCTTTATCATTACCTTTATTTATCAATACAATGTCAATTGCCCCACCTACTCCAGCAAAAGGCGTTGCCCAATCTCCTGCTATACTAATCATAAAAGCATCTGATTTTAAAATAACTTTATAAAAATCAATAATAATTGGTCCTGTTTTATGCAAATCAGGGACTAAAAAATTTAAATTTACAGCTGCATTAACGGGGGCGTTTTTAATACGTAGTAGTTCTATATTAAAAATTCTATTATCAGGTGTTT
>JBLMVP010000254.1:0-3829 GCA_050256755.1 Sphingobacteriales bacterium
TGAAATTTTCATTGGCTTTTTCATCTGTAAAACTCAGCACCTCTACAAAATTTTGCCAGCGTATTTTGCTTTTGCTTTTTACTGCAGCCGTATCTGCTGTATTACCAATATCACCTACGGCAACAATTCCATTGTCATACATTTCTTTTTCTGCAGCAATAATTCTTTCCTGTACCAGTTCCGGAGCAAAATCTCTTTTGGTAACTACTGAACACAAAAATTCTATCAGCCCGGTATGCGGCGGAATCACTTCTTTAAGGTGACTTAATTCCAAATGACAATGACTGTTAATTAACCCCGGTGTTAAAATACCTTCCACAATTTCAATATCATCGCCTGCCTCTCCCGGTTTTACGATGTCCCTGATGACTCCATTTTTATCTGTTAGCAGCACATGATTTTCATCCAGTAAATTATACCCGGTGAAGAGCTGAGTGGCTTTGAACTTTCTTAATTCCATGCGGTTGAATTCTTTTATTTTTGCACCCCGTAAGGCCAATAGTAAACTGAATCCTGCTGATGCGGGACAAGCCGTACAAGAGTGCGACGCAACTGGTGGTGAATAAAAGTGCATCAGTTGGGAGCATAAAATTAAAGCAAAGATGTTAGACAAATTAGAAGCAATAAAAGCAAGATTTGAAGATTTGGGAGTAGCACTTACCAATCCTGCGATTGTAAGTGATAATAAAAAGTTTGCGCAAACGAGCAAGGAGTACCGGAGCCTGGAAAAAATTGTAAAGCGCTATGAGCAATATAAGGATGTGCTGAGTAACCTGGAGTTTAATAAAGAAGTGCTGAATGGGGATGATGAAGAAATGCGGGAGCTGGCTAAGGAAGAAATACCCCAACTGGAAGCGCAAAAGGAAACCCTGGAAAAAGAGATTCGCAATCTCTTAATTCCCAAAGATCCCCAGGATGAGAAAAATGCTATTTTAGAAATAAGAGCAGGAACGGGTGGTGATGAAGCTTCTTTATTTGCGGGTGATTTGCTGGGGATGTATTTGCGTTACTGTACCAGCAAAGGGTGGAAGACCGCTATCCTTAGTGAAAGTGAAGGGACAGTAGGTGGTTATAAAGAGGTGCAGGTAGAAGTGGTGGGTGATGATGTATATGGCACTTTAAAATTTGAAAGCGGTGTACACAGGGTTCAACGTGTACCCGATACTGAAACAAGCGGAAGGGTGCATACCAGCGCTGCCACTGTTGCGGTAATGCCGGAAGCAGAGGAAGTGGATTTTGAATTAAATCCTGCCGATGTAAAAATGGAAACATCGAGAAGTGGCGGTGCAGGCGGACAAAACGTAAACAAAGTTGAAACGAAGGTTATGCTTACCCATCTTCCAACAGGGACGGTAGTAATCTGTCAAACAGAAAGATCGCAGCTGGGTAACAGGGAAAAAGCGATGAATATGCTGCGGACCAGATTGTATGAAGAGCAGGTACGCAAGCAGGAAGAAGAAATTGCCCGTCACCGTAAAAGTTTGGTGAGTACGGGAGACCGTTCTGCCAAAATAAGAACCTATAATTTTCCGCAGGGCCGTGTAACTGATCACCGTATTGGTTTAACGGTTTATAATTTAGACAGTGTGCTTAACGGCAATCTCCAGGAATTTATTGATGCTTTGCAGTTTGCTGAAAATGCAGAGAAGATGGCGCAACAGAATTAAGAACCCACTAATCCCTGAAAGGGTAAATGGATAAGGTAAAAGGATTGTTTGGGGGTAAGATTTTTTAAATTTATCAGTTTAAAGCAACGCCGCTGAGTGTTGCTTTTTTATTGTTATATAGAAGCTAAGCTGTTCATTTCTGAATGGAGCAGGATTAAGATAATTTAAAGCAACCTTTGAGTAGCCTTTGAGTAGCCTTTGAGTAGCCTTTGAGTGGGCTTTGCCTGCCTTTTGCCGTAATTGACAATATGGACATTTGCGGACATTTCCGGTATAAATGGCGTATTCCGGATAAACTAACTATAATCTCCCATTATTGGCCAATACGGCCGGTTGATTTTTATTCCCTTTTTATGGTTTGTAATCTTGTTGAGCAATTGCAATGCAACAATACTGTTACCCTTTGTTCGAACTAACAGTGTGGCTTAAACGGAATGTGCCAGTAAAACATTTTGCATTTTTAACTTAAGATTTATAAACATGGCAAAGCAAAAAGGAATATTTCCACTGAAAGGAACTATCGGTAATGTGACTTTTTACAAGTCGAAAGATGGTTTCCTTGTGAGAGAAAAAGGGAGCTTGGATGGTAAGCGTATCGCTTCTGACCCGGCTTTCCAGCGGACCCGTGAAAACGGTGCTGAATTTGGAAGAGCCGGAGCAGCGGGTAAGGTGCTGCGAACTGTGTTTCGCTCACTTATTCAAAATGCTTCTGATTCAAATGTGGTATCCCGTATCACCAAAGAGATGATGAAGGTTGTACAGGCGGATACCATTAACCCAAGGGGTGCCCGTAATGTGATTGACGGAGAGGCTGGATTACTTGAAGGATTTGAATTTAATGCGGACAGTAAATTAAGCACTTCGATTTTTGCAGCTTACAGCAGCACTATTGACAGAGTGGCCGGGAGTTTAGTAATTAATATCCCAGGCTTTATTCCGGGCAATATGCTGGCAGCACCGGGAGGTACCACGCATTTTAAGATTGTTTCTGCGGGCGCAGAAATTGATTTTGAAAACAGCACATTTACCGTACAGGAAGGCAGTTCAGCAACACTACCGCTTGATAATACAGCTACGGCTGTAATCAATCTTGCGCATGCTGTTACTCCCAACAGTACGCATCCTTTGTTTCTTGTACTGGGGATCCAGTATTACCAGGAAGTAAATGGAGGAATGTATCCATTGAAAAATGGATCATTTAATGCGCTGGCGCTGGTGAAGGTGAATGGTGTGTAAACCCGTCTCTTCTTAAAGAGCGAAGAGGAATTTGGTAAACCTTTTAAACTTTAAAAAATGGAACCGGTGCTTATAAGTATATATTATCCTAATGTAACGAACGGAGTCAATCTCTATAACAGAGACAAGGTATGTTCGGCGTATGAACTACCAATTAAAACCAATGCACCCCGGGGTTCGTGTATACATCAAGGAAAGTATGAACTTAAAAAAAGATACAGTCAGCGGTGCACTAAAAGAAATGCAAGGCTGTATTGCCCGGTTTCATTTTTAAACGGAGAAGGGATACTCATTTTTTTAACTATTAAAACCAGGAAAGAATGAATACTGCAGTAAAAAGAATGAATAAGCCCACGCCAGGGTTTTTTAAAACCATCCGTAACCTGAGTGTGGTACCTGCCGGAGTAAGTACGCTTATAGTAACTGCACCCATTGCCGTATCTGCGGTACCAATTAAAGCAGCCGGATACCTAGCTGTAGCCGGAATAGCAGCCGGTACTGTTAGTGAGACAGCAGTAAAGAATGAGAAGAGATAAATGCTTCTTATGAATGATCCGACAGGTATAAAAGCAGGAACAGCCGGTGGCACCCTTACTATTATATTAGCCAATATCTCCGGGTCTGATCTTTTAAAGACATCCGTACTGGCAGCGATTGGAGCTGCAGTGAGTTTTGGAGTGTCATATTTGCTGAAACGATTAACCCGAAAACGGATGCCGCCCGGTGAATGAATTGTTCCTAAATAGAAGACCCCGCTTTTTAGCGGGGTTTTGTTTTTTATATGCTGTATTTTCTTTTTTGTTCTGACATCCTGCAATACTATTGATGGAGTTTTATGCAGGATATACCAGAGCTATTTATTACAGACAGGAATTGTGAAACTATTGGAAATAGTTTTTCTTTTCTTTGTCTTGAAATCCCGCAAT
>JBLMVP010000255.1:0-4553 GCA_050256755.1 Sphingobacteriales bacterium
AAGCAACCCAAAGCCAGAACAACAAAAAGTAAAAGCCGCCAGGATAATTTTTATTCAGTGGAAGCCAGGGCAAAAAAACGTATTGATGATGCGAAACTGGAACTGCAGATGAAAATGAACAGGCTGGGTGGTAAAGTAGTTGAACTAAAAAAAGTTTACAAATCATATGACGATAAGCCTATATTAAAAGGGTTTGATTACACTTTTAAAAAGGGGGAACGTATTGGTGTGGTTGGAAAAAATGGAGTGGGTAAATCAACCTTCCTGAATATATTACAGGGAATAGAAAAAGCAGACAGCGGAAAAATAAATATTGGTGATACCGTCATCTTCGGTAATTTTTCCCAGCAGGGTTTACAATGGAAAGAAGATCAAAGAGTAATAGAATTTGTAAAAAATATTCCCGAAAGTTTTCCATTAGCAAAAGGAGGTTCTTCAAGTGCTGCACAATTTTTGGAACTGTTTTTATTTACTCCTGATCAGCAGTACACTTATATTTCCAAACTAAGTGGTGGTGAAAAGAAAAGGTTACAGTTACTATCTATCTTATTCCGCAATCCAAACTTTTTAATATTGGATGAACCTACCAATGATTTGGATTTACCAACCTTAGCCGTTCTGGAAAATTTTTTAACGGATTTCCAGGGATGTTTATTAATTGTAAGTCACGACCGTTACTTTATGGACAGGTTGGTTGACCATTTATTTGTATTTGAGGGTGATGGTGAAGTGAAAGATTTCCCGGGTAATTATTCGCAGTACCGCATTCAGCAAAAAATTGAGGAAGAAGAGAACAAGTTGGCAGTCAGCAGCATGCCGTTACGGGAAAATTCTTCCATTGTAAATAACCAGCAACCAGCAGCAATTATCAAGAAACGATTTTCCTATAAAGAGAAAAGAGAATTTGAATTACTGGAAAAAGAAATAGCTGAGCTAAATAAAGAAAAAGTACTAATTACTGAAAAGCTTAACAATGGCAAAACGCCATTTGATGAATTGCAGCAACTCTCCCATCGTATTGGAGAAATTACCCAGCTGATTGATGCAAAAGAATTACGGTGGCTTGAATTGAGTGAGATGACTGAATAAAAAATTGTTCAAATTAAATTTTGCTGTAATTCTAAATTTTACATAGCTTAACATAACATTCCTTCCCCCTGATTTCTCTTTAATCAAGTCAAACGCCTCATTCATTATTTTTTAACTTAAAATAATTCTTTATGAGAAAATTGTTTTTCCCATTATTGGCGATGGTATTATTTATTGCGTGCAAAAACGAAAAGCCTGCTGAAAATAAGGAGGCGGCTGTAGCTGCCGGTGGTGAAACCAAAGCAGCCGCAGATGTTGAAATTGCCGATGCAAAATATATTGATATAGGCAAAAAAGGTATTGCTGCCTTATCATCCGGAGATATTGATGGCTGGATGACCGGTTACGCTGACAATGCTATGTACCGCTGGAATAACGGAGACAGCGCCGCAGGTAAAGCTGCCATCTCTGCATACTGGAAAAAAAGAAGAACGGAAGTAATTGATTCCATCAGTTTCAGCAGTGATATATGGCTGCCTGTAAAAGTTAATAAACCACAGCAGGAAGTACAGCTTCCCGGTGTTTGGCTACTGGGATGGTACAGGGTAAATGCAAAATATAAAACTGGTAAAAGAATGCAGCAATGGATACATACTGATATACATTTTGATGCCAATGATAAAATTGATCTTACCATACAATATTTGGACAGAGCCCTCATTAATGAAGCAACGAAGAAATAAAATTGTATTTCATTAAATAAAAGCGTCCCATATAGTTGGGGACGCTTTTGTATTATAAAGATGGTATCTTCATCCAAAGAAATCAAGATGAATATATCTCCGCAGCAGGTAAATGAATTAATAAAAAACCGTCGCAGTACATTCCCCAAACAATATGTTCCCGGAAAAAAAATTGAAGATACTATAATAAAACAAATGCTGGAAAATGCCAACTGGGCACCATCACATAAATTAACAGAACCGTGGCGATTTACGGTTTTTACAGGAGAAGGATTAAACCGTTTAGCCCAATTCCAGGCTGATATGTATAAGAAGATGGAACCTGATTCATTTAAAGAAGATAAATATCAAAAATTATTAAGCAATCCGTTACTGGCTTCACATATTATTTCTATAGGTATGAAAAGAAATGAAAAAGTTCCTGAGGTGGAGGAAATAGCATCCACTGCCTGTGCTGTGCAAAATATGTATCTCACGGCTGCGGCTTATGGTATTGGTTGTTACTGGACAACAGGCGGTATTACTTATTACCCAGGAGTAAATTCATTTTTTGGGCTGGAACCAAAGGATAAATTGCTTGGTTTTTTTTATTTGGGTGAAATTGCAGTGCCTTCTCCACAAAGTAATAGAAAATCAATAGATGAAAAGGTAAACTGGGTAAGAGATTAATATGAGTAACCCGGATTCAGCATACTGGGATAATCGTTATCAGCAGAAGGAAACAGGCTGGGATATTGGCTATGTCTCTACGCCCATCAGGGAATATATTGACCAGTTAACGGATAAGAATATTTCCATCCTTATTCCTGGCTGTGGCAATAGTTATGAAGCGGAATATTTATTAAAAACCGGATTTGGCAATATTACTTTAATCGATATCTCTCCCACTCTAACAAAAAAACTGGAAGAAAAATTTAATACCTATCTAAAAAAACAATTAACCATCATCACTGGCGATTTTTTTAATTTAAAGGGACAATTTGATTTAATTATTGAACAAACTTTCTTCTGTGCCCTTAACCCCCAACTGCGAAAAAATTATGTAAATAAAATGTATGAGCTACTTAAGCCCGGTGGCAAATTGATCGGGGTATTATTTAATCGTGATTTTGAAGGGGGCCCTCCATTTGGAGGAAGCAAAGAGGAATATGAAAAGCTGTTTGTTGAAAAGTTTGAGATTAAAAAGATGGAAACTTGTTATAATTCCATCACACCCAGAAAAGATGCAGAAGTTTTTATTAACCTGGTGAAAGCAAATTAAACAGCAGGCTCCTGCTGACTTAAGCAATGAAAGCTTCCTAATCCCCAGATGATATCTGTTGAATCAATGCCCACTACTTCCCTGGTCGGGAAACAGGATTGAATAACTTGCATAGCTTTATCGTCTTTCTTAGTTCTGAAGGCTGGAACAATTACCGATTTATTCGAGATATAAAAGTTTCCGTATGAATTGGGTAAGCGTTGATCTTCGTAAATCAATTCATCCGGCATCATCAATTCTACAATATTCAACTGTTTACCATTGAGCAAACGCATTTGTTTTAATTGTTTCAAATTATGCTGTAACAGTTCGTAATTATCATCATTTCTATTTTCTTCCACTACTGTTATCACCGTATCCTCATTAATAAAACGAACGGTATCATCAATATGCCCATCTGTATCATCACCCACAATTCCTTCATCTATCCACAATACCTGCTCCATACCGTAGTAATCACACAAATATTGCTCAATTTGTTGCTGGTTCAAATGCGGGTTGCGGTTTGGGTTTAATAAACAGGCTGTAGATGTAATTACTGTTCCCTTACCATTAAAATCAACAGATCCACCTTCCATTATTATGCCAGGGTAATAAACAGGAATATTGTAATGCTTTGCAATTAAGGTTGGAATGACATCATCTAAATCATAAGGCGGATATTTATTACCCCATGCATTATAATTCCAGTCAACAATTACTTTTTTTTGTTCTGCATTTGGATTAATTAAAAATGCAGGGCCATGATCTCTGCACCATGCATCATTGGTAGGATGAAAAAAGAATTCGACTTTGGTTAAATCAACATCCGCCTTTTGTAAACAATCAACAGCAAATAATTTCATTGTCTCATCAGCCACGTTGATATTTACCTTCTCTCCTTTTGTCAATTCTTTTACAAACTGTGAATAATAAGGAAATATAGTGTGAATCTTTCCCGGCCATGATGCTTCTTTATGCGGCCAGGATAACCAGGTAGCAATATGCGGGGTAAATTCAGCTGGGAAATAATAACCTAAATCTTTAGGGGTCGGATCACTCTTCATCAATAAATCTTTTTGTTATCGGTTGATAAGAATCTATTCTTCTGTCACGCATAAAAGGCCAGTGTGTCCGGTAGCTATCTGTTTTAGCTGTATCAATTTCCTGAATTATTACTTCTTCATTATCATGCGAGGCTTTATATATAATTGTTCCAAATGGATTGGCTATAAAAGAACCGCCCCAGAATTTCATTAATCCATTTTGTTCCAGCCCTACCCTGTTTACACTAACCACATGTACGCCATTGGCAATAGCATGGCTTCGCTGAATGGTTTGCCAGGCATTGTATTGCTCAGTATTAGTTGCTTCATCCTGCAAAGTTGCCCAACCAATAGCTGTTGGATAAAATAAAATCTCTGCACCCATTAAAGAAGTAATTCTTGCTGCTTCAGGATACCATTGATCCCAGCAAATCAATATGCCAAATGTGGCAAACTTTGTTTTAAATACTTTGTAACCTAAATCTCCGGGAGTGA
>JBLMVP010000256.1:0-3319 GCA_050256755.1 Sphingobacteriales bacterium
TCTGTAAACAAGTTATTTCCCCTTGCCTGAGAATATAATGCGCAGGGTATGAATCATAATTTTAAAATCGAGGGCAAGAGAGATATTTTCGATGTACACCAAATCATATTTCATTCTTTCAATCATTTCTTCAATGCTTTCAGCATATCCAAATTTCACCATTCCCCATGAAGTAAGTCCCGGCTTAACCTTAAGCAGGTAACGGTATAATGGCTGTAGCTTTACAATTTGTTCAATATAATATTTTCTTTCAGGTCTTGGTCCAACCAAACTCATTTCGCCTTTAAGAATATTCCATAGTTGTGGTAGTTCATCCAGGCGCCATTTACGCATTACTTTACCCCATTTTGTAATACGTGGGTCATTATCTGATGACAGTGCAGGGCCTTCTTTTTCTGCATCAATTTTCATTGAACGGAATTTGTAAATAATAAAAGGTTTGCCTTTATAACCTGTTCTTTCCTGGTGATAAAAAATAGGACCTTTTGAAGAAAGAATGACCCGGATTGCAGTATATATAAGTAATGGAGATAGAAAAATTAAGCCTGTAACTGAAAAAAATAAATCTACAAGTCTTTTTATATTCAGTTGCCATTCCGGCATAAGCCCCATGTGTAAATCAATTACTGCTTCGCCCCTTACATTGCTTGTCCTTACCGACCCTGAAAGAGTATCAATAGTGTCGGGAATAATTTTTACTTCGACGTCTTTTTCACTCAGTTGATTGATGATTTCTTCGAGCTTTGCTGTTTCTTTTTTTGCTATGGCTATCAATACCTGGTCAATTTTTTGTTCGGTAATGACATGGTTTAGATCTTCAAGAGACCCTAATGGCTTTATAAATTTCCTGAGACCATTTCCATCATTCTTTTCAGGATATAAAAAACCCTTAAGGCGGTAACCAAGCTCACTTTTATTTTTTGTTATGTCTTTGTAAAGCGAAATAGCATTTTGATTAGAACCGATAATAAGGGTGTTGATCCATACTTTGCCATTAATTAATTGCCGCTTAACAATTTTTAAAATGAGCCACCGAAATGACCAGGTAATTGTAAAGTGTAATAAAAACAGAACGGCAACTTCTTTATAATAAACTGTATAGCTGTTTATTTTATCATCAAGAATAAATGTAAAAAAAAGCACCATGCAACCTATCACAGTATTGATAAAGGTGAGCGTAAATTCCTGGAACCTTGACTTTCTGTATAAATCTTTGTATGTGCCTGATAGATGATATAATACCAGCCATCCAAAAGGAATTAATATTACACCTAGCCAGAATTTAGTATTAATATTTCCTGAAAACGGACCAGTTGATTCTGTTAATAAATATTTGCGAAGGAAATAGAAAACACCCCATGCAATAGCAGCACTAAAAAAGTCGGCAAGTATATACCATCTTATATGTATATGAGAGTTTGATTGCATATAGGATAAGATTAAAGGGTATGAGTACGCCGTTGAATTTTTTGCAGTATTTGATGGGCAATATCCATAGCTCTTAACCCATCTACTTCACTAACTATGGTAGGTGTATTATTTAAAATGGCATTACGGAATTGCTCCAACTCCATTTTAATTGCATTTACTTCTTTTATTGGTGGGTTAGCTATGGTTAATGTTTTTTTGCCGTCTGAGGTTTCAATGTCAAAAGTAAAATTACTGGCATCATCACCTTGCGTTTTCATTTTAATTATCTCCGTTTTTTTCTCCAGGAAATCAATTCCGATATAAGCATCCCTTTGAAACAATCGCATTTTCCGCATCTTTTTCATACTAATGCGGCTACTTGTTAAGTTGGCAACACATCCGTTGTCAAATTCAATACGAACGTTGGCAATATCAGGGGTGTCTGTCATTACGGCTACACCATTTGCAGATATGTATTTTACATCACTTTTTATCAGGCTGAGAATAATATCAATATCATGAATCATTAAATCAAGAATAACACTAACCTCAGTGCCTCTTGGATTAAATTGAGCTAAACGATGTACTTCAATAAACATAGGATTTACTTCCACATTTTGCAGAGCCAGGAATGCCGGGTTAAATCTTTCCACGTGACCCACCTGCAATTTAACATTGGCTTCCTTAACCAGTTTAACCAACTCCCTTCCCTCCTCCATGGTATTTGCCATAGGTTTTTCCACAAAAACATGTTTCCCTTTCCTGATGGCCGCTTTGCAAAGTTCAAAGTGATAATTGGTTGGTGCCACTATATCAGCCGCATCGCAATTATCTAAAAGTTCTTCAGCAGTTTTGAATCGTTTGAGTTTGTATTTATCAGTAACTTCTTTTGCAGTGGCATCATTGGGATCATAAAACCCCACCAGCTCAACATCAGCTATTTCCTTCCAGTTATTGACATGGAATTTACCCAAATGGCCTACGCCAAATACACCAACTTTTAGCATTTCAACCAGTTTAATTACCAAATATAGTAATGGAAAGGATAGAATCCGTTAGTTAAAACAGGTTCCTGTTAATTAAAACAATACTGCCGGGTATTAATTTAGTATGGTAGATTTTTGAAGATATGATGATTGACCCGGGTAGATAAAAAGACAAGTACCGTTTTTAATGGTTTCAATAATACTATGATTTAATCCCCTGGGAACAGCCGGACATCCCCAACTTCTTCCAATATATCCTTGTTCATGTACGAGGGTTTCATTTACATAATCGGCTCCATGGATAACTATATCTCTTCTTAGTGCATTGTTATTAATACCTGTTTCTACCCCATTCAATTTAAGTGAGTAACCATTGTTTCCTGTATAAGGGCTCATAGTAACATAAAAACCAGGACTGCTTTGAAAGGATTTAGGGCGGTTGGAAAATTTTTCGGCATATTCCTTACCAGATCTTTGACCATGTGCCACATAAGTTTGAAACAGTAATGAATAATTATTCAAATCAATTATATAAAGTCTTTTACTTGAAGAGGGTTGGCTGAAATCGGCAATTGAAATAATATTGTCTGATAAAACAATGCCGGATTCTTTTAATTTCTCCAATCCTTTTACGGCCAGTTCAAAAACGTTTTTTGAAAGGCCAAGCATATTTAATTTAAGACTGTCGAAAACATTAAATTTTGCAAAGGCGGGTATATTGGTTATTGCATCGCCGGGGTTACCAGTTGATATAACAATTTTCTTATAATTTGTGTGCTTGTTAATATCATCAGCAATACGGCCAACTGATTTTGCAAATACGAAAGGGATATGCAGCAAAAAAATTACTATGGAACTGAAAAAAAGATACAGGTTTTTGAATTTTTTATTCATACACTTCAAATCTTACAGAACAGAGTTGT
>JBLMVP010000257.1:0-14653 GCA_050256755.1 Sphingobacteriales bacterium
GGCTATCCGTAAAGAGTACGGACCTTCTCAACCTTTGAAAGGTGCCCGTGTGGCAGGTTGCCTGCACATGACTATTCAAACTGCGGTACTTATTGAAACATTGGTTGCCCTTGGCGCTGAAGTTAAATGGAGTTCCTGTAATATTTTTTCTACTCAGGATCATGCCGCTGCTGCTATTGCTGCTGCAGGTATAGGTGTATTTGCATGGAAAGGTCAGACGATTGAAGAAGCCGACTGGTGTATTGAACAAACTTTGTTCTTTGGTGGCGCTGACCGCCCGTTGAATATGATCCTTGATGATGGTGGCGATTTAACCAATATGGTTTTAGATAAATATTCTGAACTGGTACAGCATGTAAAAGGAATCAGCGAAGAAACTACTACCGGTGTTCACCGTTTGTATGAAAGAGTAGCGAAAGGCACATTGCCTGTTCCTGCTATTAACGTTAACGACAGTGTTACCAAATCTAAATTCGATAACAAATACGGTTGTAAAGAAAGTTTAGTGGATGCCATTCGTCGTGCAACTGATGTAATGCTTGCAGGTAAAGTAGCCGTTGTAGGTGGTTATGGTGATGTAGGTAAAGGTTCTGCTGCATCATTAGCCGGTGCAGGTTGCCGTGTGATTGTTACGGAGATTGATCCTATTTGTGCATTACAGGCTGCGATGGATGGTTTTGAAGTAAAGAAAATGATTGATGCGGTTAAAGAAGCAGACATTGTTGTAACTGCCAGCGGTTGCCGAGACTTGATTACCGGTGCACACTTTAAACTGATGAAGGATAAAGTGATTGTATGTAATATTGGTCACTTTGATATTGAAATTGATGTAGCCTGGTTAAATACCAACTATGGTGATACAAAAGATACTATTAAACCACAGGTTGATTTGTATAATGTGGATGGCAAAGACATCATCTTATTAGCAGAAGGTCGTTTGGTGAATTTAGGTTGTGGTACCGGTCACCCAAGTTTTGTGATGAGTAATTCTTTCAGCAACCAGACATTGGCACAAATTGAATTGTGGACTAACCACAGCAAATACGAAAACAAAGTATATGTGCTGCCAAAACACCTGGATGAAAAAGTTGCCCGTCTGCATTTAGCTAAAGTTGGTGCAGTGTTAGATGAGTTAACCCCTGAGCAATCTGAATACTTAGGCGTTACTAAAGAAGGTCCGTTTAAGGCAGAACATTACAGGTATTAAGACGACGGTCGACAGACCACAGACGATAATAAAACCCGTTTCGATTGAAACGGGTTTTTTCTTTGCTCATGAGTAATCGTCATTCCGACGTAAGGAGGAATCCCCTGAAAATATGTAATAAGTTGAATAATGAACTTAGCGTCGTTGCTGTTATTAAGCTGTGGTTGCGTCGCACACTTGTACTGCTGGTAATGCTATTGAGCTGATTGTCTCAACCGGGATTTAAATCATTTTAATACTCAACCAAAGCTGCTAAGCATTAAACCAAACACTATTAGAAAACAGACAACTGTAATACAATCGAATATTAAATCAAACCAAATAAACTCCGAAAACTTATCGGCAATTTTATATATTCTTCGTTTATGGAAATCTTTTGCTATAGTTGAATAATAAATTATCCAATTCAAAAATTTATTAATTAATGCAACTAATACTTGGGAAACTACTCCAGCCATAAAAGAATATTCAACCCAAAGATTATATCCATCTTTTTTCAAAGCAACAGTTAAATTATTATTTGTTAAGAGTAAATACAATCATCCAAGGCCAAAGGAAACAAACCAAGTTCGTAATGTTTCATTATACTTCCGATACATCTCAAAATAATCATTACCATCTCTTACAGAAATCAAGGGGTTTTGCGACTTTTCCTCTTCATTGTTAGTGTATAATTTTTTCGTCATGCTTAAATTTATTAATAAAATACTTAAGTTTAATTATTTGGAATAACTTTTTGAATATGCACAACTAAAGGTAGTTTGTAACTACGCTTTTCAATCAATGAACATAAGCCCTTCACAACATCAACACAAAAGCCTAACCAGGATACAAACCGAAAAAAGCCTTTCCTGCAAATGTTAAGAGATGCAGAATATCTTTTTCGGGCGGTTTTATACCCCTCCTGCAGTATTGCGGAATTACTATTTTGTACATGCAAAAAAGTAAAAGCAAAAAAATAGAGCAATCCATTCATTGGGTTGTTGATCGGGCCGCCCAACAACAACAGATCAACAACACCCATATGAGTAAATCCATGTAATCTGTGGCAAAAATCTCCTCTTACGGCATAAATACCTCAAAATCAGCAAAAAGCAAACCTTCCATCCAAAACATTGCCCATCTTAACTAAAACATTGTACATTTTAACTAAAACATTGTCCGTCTTAATTTAAACATTAGTCATCTTAATTCAAACATTAGTCATCTTAACTAAAGCATTAGTCATTTTCTTTAAAGCATTAGTCATCTTAATTGAGACATTGCCAATTAAAGATGAAGCATTAGCCAATTCAACTCAAGCAATAAACAACAAAGGTCACACATTAACCATCCCAACTAAAACAATAACAAACTAAACTAAGACCCTAACAAAATTAACCCAGGCAATAAATAACACAGGTCACACATTAACCGGCATAACGGTAACAATTACCAGTTAACTCAAAACAATAAATAAAAAAAATACTGCAAGTCGGGTATTTACAAAAACATATTTATCAGTAAGCATCAAAACACCAACCGGCAAAGCAACATGTAGATTATATATGCGCTTTTAATAAGCAAACCAAAGCCCTTTACCATAGCAACGCAAAAGCCTGGCCGGGGTACAAACCGAAAAAAGCCTTTCCCGTACTTGTTTGGGAATGCTGTAAATCCTTTTTGGGCTATTTTTCCCACACATCACTATCTCACTAAGCTTTCTGTAATAACTCTTATTTTCGTCAGCAAATTTTCATTACCCATTTAAAGAACAACGGCATGCAGCAAACCCTGTTCCGCGAAAAATATTCATGGTCGCTCCGTATATGGCACTGGTTAACTTTTATAGTTGTAGCCGCCTTAATTTTTACCGTACTGGTGAGTGATACTTTTCTCGATGGTCAGCATACCCGTTTTGTTATTACCAATGCGGCTGAAAGAAAAGGTGCTATACTTACTGCTGATCAAAGCAAAGAAATGGTGATTAACTTAAGACATACCATCTGGAAATGGCATAATTATCTTGGTTATATATTGGGCGGATTATTTTTATTCAGGCTGCTGCTGGAGTTTTTTCAACCGGGGGAAGAAAAGTTTATCAGTAAGCTAAAAAAAGGATTAACTGCTTCAAAGAATACAACAGCAGAAGTTAAAAATGACGGCAGGCATTATTTCTTTATAAAAATTATTTATGTCCTCTTCTATATTTTATTAACTACTATCGTGATTACCGGGTTGTGGATGGCGTATTATGATAATGACCCTGCCATTACCAAAGAAACATTTCATGATGTAAAAGAGATTCACGAAAAATGTTATTATATATTACTGGTATTCCTGTTGCTTCACTTAGGCGGAGCCATTAAAGCAGAATTGGGCAAGGATAAAAATATTATTTCACGTATGGTAAATGGTGGATATTATTTAAAATAATCTTAATACTTATATACCAAAGAAATACTGAAACTATTTTCAACTCTGGTAAAAAGAAGTTATATTGTATTTTTAAATCAAATCATATAGTATGAAAAAAACATTCTTTCTCTTCTTATCAGTTATTGTCATTTTATTTTCCTGCAAAAAAAGCGATTCAGGAGGTTCGGGTAATCCAACTTATTATATTAAATGTAAAATCGATGGCACAGCCAAAACATTTAATTATATAGGTATGGCCAAGATTACTGTATTAGGACCTGGTGCTACCTCCTTAGCTATCATTGGTAGTGCAGCCTCCGGTAGCAGTTTAGAAGGTGTAAACTTAGCTGTAAATTTCTTCAATAACGTTCAGCCACAGGCTAATACAACTTATTCTGAAGATTATGGCGGTACAGATTATATTGCTGCTGGTATTTATAATCCTAACAGTAGCACTATTGTTTACGGGGCCGGAATATATACGCCTACTGCCCTGCCTTTTAAATTAAAAATAATCAATAAAACTGCCACAGAAATGTCCGGAACATTTGAGGGGGCTTTTTATAAAACAGATGTTTCCCTCGGAAATATTACAGCTGAACATGTAACCATTACCGAAGGCGAGTTTAATTTGCAAATCAAATAGCAATTAGATAATAAATAAAATCGCACATTACTAATCACTTCTTTTATCATGCTGGTTGGCGAGCTCACTAACCAGCATGATTATTTAACAACTTCCCCTTTGCTGGTCGCCTCACCAGCAAGGATAATATTCGCATACCTTTATCCTATGTCACCCAACGAACAACTCATACAAAAATTCTATGCTGCTTTTCAGCAATTAGATTATAAAACTATGCAGGATTGCTACAGTGATGACGCAGTATTCAGCGACCCGGCATTTGGCACCTTGAATAGCAAAGAAGTAAAAGCCATGTGGGAAATGCTTTGCAAACAGGCTAAAGATTTTTCATTAAGCTTTTCCAACATTCAATCTTTGGATGAAGAATATTGCACCTGTAACTGGATAGCTACTTACAACTTTTCCAAAACAGGAAGAAAAGTGGTAAACAACATCACTGCCCATATCCGCATACAGGACGGAAAGATTACTGAACACACCGATAATTTTGATTTATGGAAATGGAGCAAGCAGGCATTAGGTTTAACCGGCTTACTCTTCGGCTGGACACCGATGATTCAAAATAAAATCCGTTCCACGGCAAGAAAGAATTTAGAAAAGTTTATAGAGAAGAGTCACTAAGAAAGGAGCCACACACACAGGCAACGAGGCATTTCTTTGTGCCCTGGTGGCTTTGTGCCTTTACAGCTTCATTAAATTCATTTCTTTCTATACTCACCTTTTTTGTTCTTCTTAAAGATAGCAGGTTTAACTGATGCTTCATTTGTTTTAGTGGAATCGCTTACCAACGATTGAATCTGCTTCATCTCTGCTTCACTAAAGTATCGCCATTTGCCCAATGGAATTGCATCGAGTTTAATATTCATAATCCGTACCCGCTTTAAACTTTCCACATTCAATCCAAAATGTTCGCACATACGGCGAATCTGGCGGTTTAACCCTTCTGTCAAAGTAATTTTAAATACCTGCTTACCCATGCGATGAATCTTACAGGGCTTGGTTACTGTGCCCAGCATGGGAATACCAGTTGACATCTTGTACAAAAATGAATCATCAAAAGGTTTATCTACTCTTACAATATATTCTTTCTCATGTTCATTACCAGCCCGTAAAATTTTATTAACGATGTCACCGTCATTGGTTAAAAAAATTAATCCTTCTGAATCTTTATCCAATCTTCCAATGGGGAATATGCGTTTGGGATAATTAATAAAGCTGATGATATTGCCTTTTATATTTTCATCGGTAGTACAGGTGATACCCACCGGCTTATTAAAAGCCAAATAAACCTGCTTTTCCTTTTTGGGTGCATTGATATAACTGCCATCCACTTCTACGGTGTCACCTTCTGTATAGCGGTTACCCAGCTGAGCCAGTTCATTATTTAGGAATACACGGCCCTGCTCAATTAAGCGATCAGCTTCGCGGCGGGAACAATAACCCGAATCGCTGATGAATTTATTGAGACTGATAGAATATTTTTCCAAACTGTTGATTTAAAAAATAAGCATGAAATAATAAACAGCAAATGTCGTTATAAATCTCCAACAGATTTTTTCAATTTCTTTAACCAATTATGGGCTATTTTTATTCCTCAAATATTAGTGAGCATGAGAATTATTATTAGTGCCCTGTTTCTAATTATCAGCACCTTAGGTTTTTCACAGGATTATTTCCCTGATTTCCGGAATAAGAAAGAGGCATTATTAAAAGTTAGCCAAAAAGATATCAGGGCCGATATTGTAACTTTTGCTTTACAAGGTGTGGAAGAAAATATCCATCAGGATCCGCTACCTAAATTACCTCTTACAGGTTTTGATAAAAACTATATGCAGTTTGAAGGAAATGTACCTTATCTCCAGTTTCAAAATAATGCTATTAAAGTGAGGATAACAACCGATCTGTTTGATAGCAGCAAACATAAATTAACCAGGATATCAGGTCACCTGGTAAAAATTGATAACAAACCTTATTATGGCAATTATGGCGAAAAGCCGTTTATTCATATTAAAGAGATACTGGTAATGATCAACAAAGATACCGTTGTTATACCCCCGTCTGCATATGCTGACATATATAATCTTCAGTTTAGTTATGCTGACAAGTCAGGAGTGGAACGTTCTAAAAACGGTGTTTATCTTTCAGCTGATAAAAGAAAAATTTATATCTATCTATTAAACAAGGACAACAGCGGCAGTTATGAAGTTACCTGGGTAATACAGGATAAAACTTATCTCCGCCGTGTACTGGATTATAATATTTTATAAATTATAATTGCAGTCCATAACTCTTCACTGCTATATCATACTGTTCCGGCTAAAGTAATATTGTAATTCTTTTTTGCTGTTTTTATTTTTATATTTCTGCTGTTAAATAAATTGTAAAAAGTTTTTTAAGAAAAGATAGTTACATCTGAATACAAAAAACTATGCAGCAGTTTCAAATATGTTCATAACTAATCATTGATTTCTCCTACGGTGGAATAATTATTGTGTTTTATTCTTCATTATTTTTTCATTCACTAAAAAAGGAGGCAGTTATGACTAATGTAGCATTGTTTGTTCGGCTGGAGGCCAAAAAAGGTAAAGAAGCCGAAGTTGAAAAATTTCTCCGCAACAGTTTATCCCTTGCAGAAAATGAACCATCCACTATTACGTGGTATGCACTGAGGCTGGGCCCTTCCACATTCGGGATATTTGATACTTTTCCCGATAACAATGGCAGAGAGGCTCATCTGAAAGGAGAAATAGCTAAAGCGTTAACGGCAAAAACAGCTGAACTCTTTTCCAAACCACCCACTATTGAAAAAGTTGATATCCTTGCTGTTAAGATGCCTGAAATGGAACATCATTAATGGGTAATTGCTTTTCCAATTTAAGTGCAGGTGTGCCATCATAGCAATAGTGTGGAGTGTGAACCTGCACTTTTTAAAAATATTTTTCAAGTATTATCTTATTTGACCAGAGCCTTTAATTTTCCATTTCTCTGTTACTAATTTTTCCAAAGCAAAGGGTCCGCGGGCATGAAGCTTTTGTGTGGAGATACCTATTTCTGCACCAAGACCAAATTCTTCACCATCTGTAAATCGTGTAGAGGCGTTACTATAAACAGCAGCAGCATCCACTTCATTTAAAAAACGCCGGCATTGTTTTTTATTTTCTGAAACAATCGATTCAGAATGTTTGGTGGAATATTTTTGAATATGCGCTAATGCTTCATCTATGTTCTTCACCACTTTTACTGCACATTTCAGGCTGAGAAATTCACGACCAAAATCTTCTGCTGTTGCTTTGTGCAAATGAGGATAAGATTTTAATAAAGCATAAGCTTTTTTATCGGCATACATTTCAACAGGATATTTATTAAACTCGATTTGAAGTTTATTTAGAAATTGTTTCGATACAGCTTCATCAATTATCACTGTATCCATAGCATTGCAAACAGCAGGTCGTGTAACTTTTGCATTTACCACTATATCCACTGCTTTATCAATGTTAGCATCTTTTTCTACATACACATGCACCACGCCTGCCCCTGTTTCAATTACCGGCACACGGCTATTTTCCCTTACATATTTTATTAATGAATCAGAGCCCCGGGGAATAATTACATCCACAAATTTAGTAGCTGTAAACAATTCATTCACTGATTCCCTTTCAGAGGGCAACAAACTCACACAGTCAGGATGAATATTATTTTGCTTCAGTACTTCTTTAATCAGTTTTACTGAAATTTTATTAGTATGCTCCGCTTCTTTGCTTCCTTTTAATACCGTAGCATTACGGCTGCGTATGCATAAAGCAGTAATATCAAAAGTTACATTTGGTCTCGATTCATAAATAGCTGCCACTACGCCTAATGGAACTGTTTGTTTTTCCAATAGCAATCCATTAGGCAATATTTTTTTCTCCAGTAACTTCCCGGTTGGGTCGGGCAGTTTGGTTATTTTACGGATGCTGCCGGCAATTGCTTTTAATCGTTGTTCATTTAATAGCAACCGGTCAACCTTTGGATTACCTGCATCATAATTTACCAGGTCTTTTTGATTTGCTTTAATGATTGCTTTTGAGTTTTCCTCAATAGCCATGGCAATTCCATTCAGTATTTTTTTTATTTGTGCAGATGAAGCTTTCCTTAATCCTGGGGAAGCTTTATATGTTTTTTCTATTATCGACTGAACTTTACTCATCATTACTTGATTAAAAAATCACAATATCATCAGCATGTGCTGCTATAATATTTTTTTGCTGCAGGTTTTTATTTATTTCATCAGCCGCCAGTTTTACTTTGGCTACTCCTATAATATTTCCTTCCTCAGTAACCAGTTGAATCACTTCTCCTGCAGAGAATATTCCATTTACCTTTTTAATTCCTACTGTCAATAAACTTTTGCGGTTATTTAAAGCTTTTGCTGCTCCTTTATCCACTTCAATACTGCCAATGGTGATGGAACCGCTGGCCAGCCACTTTTGCCTGGCTTTGAGATTTGATTTTTTAGCAATAAAGGTGGTGCCTGTTTTTCTTTCCATTGCTTTACTCAGTGGATTAATTCCATTGAGACCACACATAACAACATTTATTCCCAATGATATTGCTAATCTTGTAAACGTTAATTTAGACAACATCCCGCCCAAACCCAAACTGCTTTTATCTGAACTGACAAAACTCAAAATATTTTCATCAATCGCTGATACCAGCGGAATTATCTTTTTCTGGTTATCCATAAATCCCCCAACCGACGTACAGATGACCAATGTATCTGCATCAAACCCCACTGCTATTAGGGTAGCCAGTTCATCATTATCGGAAAACTTTAATTCCACATTACTCACCAAATCATTTTCGTTTACTACAGGGATTATAGTGTGTTTCCAGAATTCAGCAAAAGTTTCTTTTAATTGAACAAATTGCAAGCGATTGGAAAAATGATGACGCTCACATAAAGCCTGTGCCACATTGATACCATGTTTGGAAAAATATTTATCATATAAACGAATCAGAATAGGATTACCAACTGCTGCTGCTGCTTTTCTTTCAATTAATGTTCCTTTATAATTTTTGATAAATGCCTTACCGCTTCCCACCGCACCACTGGAGACCATTACAATATTATACCATTGTGAAAGGGTAACCACCTCTCCCACCAGTTTTTTTATCAATGAAACATTTATGGAGCCATCACTATTGGAAATAACCGCAGAGCCAAGTTTGATGACGAGCACCGGTTTTTGCATGTTGCAAAAATAATTCAGCAAAAGGGCTTAGCCAAAGAGCAAACAGTTGTTTGCAATTTCAATTACCGGTTTGATTCACTTAACCAGTGAAATTGTTTTTCTGCAAGCTGAAAATGACGTTTACTTCTTTTCAGTTCAACATACAACGAATCACTTCGAAGTTTACCCCAAAGCCGGATAGTGTTACTGTCAGAAAGTAAATAATTAAAAGCAATAAGATTTACAGAATCACCTGAGAATTTCTTTATGCCGATTATATGTTTAACCGTATCCGGCTCATAATTAAAATAGGCCCTCCTGTACCGCCTGCGGAAAGAGGTATCCATAGTATTAATGCTACCCTGTCCATCTTTTTCAAATATCATATCCTGCCAACGCAGCGTATCAGTTAATAATGGTGGCAACGTATCCTGGTTTATAGCAAAAATATTTACGTTATACACACCTGGATTTATGAGCTTTACTTCCATGGGCTTGTTACGTTGTTTATAAAAACCATACATATTGTAACCCTGTAAAAAAACAAATAGCCCGATAAAAGCGATTTTTAGAAATACCCGGGAAATACGCATCCATTTTTTGGTGAAACTGATATCATACAAACTACAGGAGGCAGAGGGTTTATTCATCACAAAAAAGGTAATGATTCTTTTATGATCGTTTGCCAGTAAAAATAAACACAGTACAACCAGGTTTGTTGAAAAAAGTTTAACAGGGATGTCGTAACTCAAATTCATCATTATCACATTGATAAAAACGCCTGTTGCTACAATTGTTCCAAATGTTGCTGTACGTCTGAATAAAAGTAAAATACCGGCAAACACTTCCATCAAACCTGCAAAAAGCTGGTAGGGACCGGAATAACCCATAAACATCCATGATAAACGCATAGGCAAAAAATCACCCAAAGGTGTTGCTAACTGGCTGTAATTGGGGAAAGGCATTTGCAGTAAAAACAATTTATCAATCCCATATAAAAAACAAAAAAGAATAAGATTGTAGCGGGTAAACAAACACAACCAGTAAGAGAGATGATTATAATTTGATCTCTTTCTGTCTGCAATAGACCAAACCATGCAGCCAATTAAAGCGAGACTGATAAATGTTAATAATTGTGCCCAGCCATAGGAGGTATCGCCACTGCCATTAAAAGGAACGAGCACTTCCCTTACATGAAAAAGTTTGGAATTGCCCCAGTTAACTAACCAATCCATAAATTGAGAGTAGTATTTCAAAACATAATCTGTTCCAGGAATATCACTAATCCATGTCCATGGTGCGATATACAAAAGAATATAGATGAAGAAAAAACGGAATGCAATTTTTTGCCAGGAAGACCATTGCAGGTTTCGTGGAGGATAGATTATATTCATGCCGCCAAAATATATAATTTAAATATACTTTTTGTAGTATACAGTACAAAAAGTACAATAAAAAAAGGGCATCAACCGATACCCTTCTTTTAAATTTTTTGGTAACAAATATTACCAGCGGCTGTTGCTGCGTTCGCCACGTGGAGCGAAAGGACGCTTGTTGTTGCTTCCTTCTTCTCTTGGTTTGGCAACGTTTACTTTGATGGCACGGCCATCAACCATTGCACCATCCAGCTCTTTAATAGCTTTTTGTGCTGCCTCATCGTTAGGCATTTCCACAAAAGCAAAGCCACGGCTGCGCTGTGTAAATTTGTCCATAATAACTTTAGCAGAAGATACTTCTCCGTATTCTGCAAAAAATTCTTTTAAGTCTTCATCCTGTACGGAGAAACTTAAGTTTGAAACGTAAATGTTCATTAAAAAAAATTGATAATTAAAAATACTTGAGGACAAAGCTGGTGTAAAATAAGACTAACTATTTAGCAGATATTGCGTAGCAGAAGACCCGATTACTGACCAAGAGCTATAATACTCAAATTAACGATGCGAAGATAGGTTAAATAAACCAAAGCCCGTGGTTAATTTGCTTAATTAATTAATTGGCAATGAAATTTTAATACAAAGTAGTAAACCTATTTACCGCATAAAAGATGATTTCAATTCTATTAAAGGTTATTTTTCTGTAATTGCTTTTTTATAATATAACCTTTGACATAAACAAGAAAAATGACTGACTATTTTTCAGTCAACTTTTTTTGTTCCTATATGCCTGATTTACACTACTGTTACAGCTCATAGTATTTTTACCTGTTGTTTTATACTATGATATGGAGTTAATTCAAACTACTTTTACACCTGTATCAGAAACTACTAAGTGGCAGAACAAACCGGATTGAATGAAAAGCCCAAACGTCCGTCCCCCGGTAAATTGTTTTGCTGTTAAAAATCCCTTCCAAATATTCTATTGATTAATCACTGAACTGTTTTAATCCAAACCTTAGGGTCGGCATTGTTTTATTTAAAATTTAAAACGATGTTGAAAAGAGTACCAGTGAAACACATTTATGCAGTTTTGGTTTGTTTGTTTGTAACAACAACTTATGCTGCTGAAACGCAGAAGGCTGTCAATGATCTCTGTGCAGAAGCAACAATTGATTCGACAGGGATAAACACAGAAAAACTTCCTGCAATTAAATTAGTTGAAGCAAGTCCAAAAATCGGACTCAACAAATTTGCATCGGGTTTTGTAAAACAATACCTGAAAGAAAACAGCAAAGGATTGGTAAAAATTAAAGACCGCAGTAACCCTTACTTCAAAACTATTGATGAAGTATTTACCCGTTATGAAATACCGGTTGAATTAAAATACCTTGCTGTCATAGAATCCAAACTCAATACTAATGCATTATCACAGGTAGGTGCAAGAGGTGCCTGGCAGTTAATGCCTTCCACTGCCAAAACCTTAGGTTTGGTTGTGAAAGGGAAGTATGATGAACGTACACACAAGTATAAAAGCACGGTAGCAGCTGCCAAATATTTAAAATCACTGCATGATAATTTGGGTGATTGGCTGCTAGTGATAGCTGCTTATAACTCCGGACCGGGTTATGTGTATAAAGCAATCAAAAAAGCTGGCAGCAGAGACTTCTGGAGGTTACAATATTTTTTACCTAAGGAAACAAGGAACCACGTAAAAAGATTCATCAGCGTTCATTACTATTTTGAAGGCGAAGGAAGTGAAACTACTCTTACAAAAGCAGAATGGACAAAATACCAGAAAGAAATGGCTGCATTCATTATTCGCCAAAATGAAACACAGGAGCAATCATTAATTACACCAGATGCAATTGCCGTTAAAGAATTAAATTAAAATATTCTCTTTTCATGTCAATAAGCCCCGGCCCTGTTTGCCGGGGTTTTAATTTACCGCGTATAAAATCTTCTCTTTTTTATTTGAAAGGAAAACAAAACCTTTGCAACCTTTAATAGTTATAATCATACTATGATTCAGGCATACAATTTTAAAGCAAGCTGGCAGTTATTTCCGGAGAAAGGAACTTATGAATATGGCGAAAGACCAAAGAGTGGTATTTATAAGATCGAATCTGTAAATAATTCTAAAGAACTGTTTATTCAGCATAACTGGGTTAACCTGGAGAACCAGGCCTTTTCAGCCGAATACAAAGTAATTGCTGACAGCAGTTTAAATAGTTTTGAAAATACTGCTATGGCAGATGCTGTACAGGTTAACTTTCCGGATGGAATTAGTTTTGAAATTCATTTCTATCGCAACGGACGGGTGATACTGCATGTAGTGCATGAAATAATGCCGAATGGCTATCTGAAAATAACACAACAGGGATTTCGTTCTGATAATACTCCTTTCACCAATACGGAAATTTATCATAAGCAATTAAGTGTGCTTCCTTATGCCGCTTCTGTTTCCGGCGCCGTTATTAAACCTACCGAAGAAGGAATGATAAAACACAAGGCTTTAACTGCGATGGAAGAACAAACCAATATGCAGCTGGAACAGATAAGAAAACAAATTGAACTGCTTGCATTACAAGCACAGGAAATTCAAAAACGTAAAGAATTATCATTGATGATTTACAATGCCAAACTTTCCTTTAAGCCCAACATTGGTCAAACTTATTATTTATATGAAAAGAAAGATGGCAATCACATGCTGTCATTGGTAGCACCAAAAGAATGGGGCGGAGCCGGACCATTTAAGAAGTTTATAGCGGCCGTTAAATTATTAGCTGATCATACCTGGGTTGAGTTATAATATAAATTAAAAAAACAAAAAATCAAAGTATAAGAAAAACAAACGAAAAAAAAGGAACAATGAGTCTCAACTTTCCTATACAAATTAAAAAAAGCAATATTGCAGGTACCGGAGCCTATGCTGAAAGAACTATTCCCGCTAAAAGAAAAATTGGAAATATGACTGGTGAAATTATTTCCTATAAAGAAGCCCAAAAAAGGATAAAGCAGCAACAAGGCAATGTTCTGTTTATGGTGGAATTTGATAATGATGATATTGCTATGGATGTAAGTATAAACAGCAATGAACTGCGTTTTATCAATCATTCCTGCAACCCTAATACTTATATGCGGCGGGCTTACCGAAAAGTTGAATATTATACTTTACGAAGTATAAAAAAAGGGGAAGAACTTACCTGTGATTATGGCGAAACACATCATGAAGGCACATTACCCTGTAAATGCGGCGCATCTAACTGCAGAGGTTTTATTTAATGTTTATCTTTGTGCCATGACAAAACTTTCCGTCAACATAAACAAATTTGCTACGCTTCGTAATTCAAGAGGTGGTAATAACCCGGATGTTGTTAAAGCAGCTATAGATGCACAATTATTTGGTGCCGATGGTGTAACGGTTCATCCGCGGCCTGATGAAAGGCATATCCGGTATGATGATGTAAGAGAAATAAAAAAAATAATTACTACTGAGTTTAATATTGAGGGCAATTGCCGCGAGCAAAAATTCGTGGACCTTGTTTTAGAAACAAAACCACACCAGGTTACATTAGTCCCTGATGCAGAAAGACAACTTACCAGCGACCATGGATGGGATACCGACAAGCATAAAGATTATTTAATTGAGATGATTGATGTATTTAAAAAAGCAGGTATTCGTGTCTCTATTTTTGTTGACCCTGATGTTGGGATGGTTGAAGGTGCTGCAGCAACAGGAACTGATCGAATTGAATTATATACTGAAGCCTATGCCCGTAATTATTTAGAAAATAAAAAAGAAGCGATTGAACCT
>JBLMVP010000258.1:0-7217 GCA_050256755.1 Sphingobacteriales bacterium
TCCTGCTAATCCCAAACATTACTGGCGTTACCGCATGCATTTAACATTAGAACAATTACTGAAAGAAAAAGATTTTAATGAAGAGTTGAGCAGTTATGTTGATGCAGGAGGAAGATAATGAACCACCAATTCCCTGAAGCGGAAATTATAAAGATTATTTATGAAATTAAGATACTGGAGTTTTTCGTTGCGCTTTCATCATCCTTTTACTATTTCAAAAGGAACCAAAACGCATCAGCCAGTTTTAATAGTGGAGTTGGAGCATATGGGTGTTAAAGGGTATGGCGAAGCTCCGGCTATTGCTTACTATAATATTCCGGTGGAGAAAATGATTGAAGATTTGGAAAGCAAAAAAACTTTTGTCGAGAAAAATGCTTTCACTGAACCGGAACGTTACTGGCATTATTTACACCATCTTTTTCCTCAAAATCATTTTTTAGTTTGTGCACTGGATATGGCAGCCTGGGATTTGTATGGTAAACTAAAACGTAAACCATTGTATGAATTATGGGGCTTGGATATTTCAAAAAATCCTTTAACAGATTATACCATTGGTATTGCCAGCATTGATAAGATGCTGTCAAAAATGAAAGAAAAGCCATGGCCCATCTATAAAATAAAAGTGGGAACTGATTATGATATTGAAATAGTGAAAGAGTTACGCAGTCAAACGGATGTGCCATTGAGGGTGGATGCTAATGCTGGTTGGAAATTAGAAGAAGCATTGGAAAAAATTCCGCAGTTAAAAGAGTTGGGAGTGGAGTTGATAGAGCAACCATTAGCTAAAGATGATTGGGAAGGAATGAAAATTTTATTTGAAAAATCTTCCCTGCCTTTATTAGCGGATGAGAGTTGTGTGTACGAAAGCGATGTAGAAAAGTGCTATCAGCATTTTCACGGCATTAATATAAAATTGACCAAGTGCAGTGGTATTACCCCGGCTAAGCGAATGATTGAGCAGGCAAGAAAATTGGGAATGAAAGTAATGATTGGTTGTATGAATGAAAGCACAATTGGTTCAGCAGCAATAGCTCATTTAGCTCCTTTGCTTGATTATGTAGATATGGATGGCCCGCTTTTACTTGCTGAAGATGTAGCGACAGGTATTAATTATGATTACGGGAAAATCATTTACTCGGGTAAACCGGGATTGGGAATAGAGTTTACAGGTTTGTAACTTGTTGTTATCAATGCCTTAACCATGTAAACCTTACAGCTAACGACTTAATTAATCACATCCGTCCTTACAGCAGCGTCTTCGTCCTCCTGCATATTAATTACATACAATTGGGAATGGTGCCAATAAGAGCTGTGTTCAACATAAGCCGCATTTTTTTTACGGAGATAAAACTCCTCAGCCATGGCCTTAAGCGAAAGCCTTTTATTTTCGGCTTCCGGCATAGGGACTATGTCTGTGCATGTTGCGGGAATCATACTAATTGTTTTAATGTTTGATACTATAAATGAGCTAAAAGTTATGCCTGAGTTTGATTTTTAATTCACATTTTACCCACAATATTTCAAAACGGCGAATAAATAAAAGTACTCGTGTTTGAATTCAATAATTGTTAACTGTAAGACAAATAACGAAAGATTTATATAACCGGACCTGGTGTAAGATAAAAGGTTCGATAATAAAGAACTCCGGTTGTTTACGTAAACAACCGGAGTTCTTATTTTAAAATTTATTCACTTATTTCATTTCCCAGGCCAAAGCACTGGCGCCAAGTATTGCAGCATCAGATTCTCTTAGATGACTGATGAGTAACTTAACCTTATTCTGGAATACTTTTATAAGGTTTGCTTCCATATGTTCACGGGTGGGTTTTAAAATTAAATCGCCCGCTTTTGTCAGTCCGCCAAATAATACAATAGCTTCAGGGCTGCTGAACATAACTGCATTAGCTAAAGCCAACCCTAATATTCTGCCGGTAAATTCAAATATTTCCAGGGCCAGTTTATCACCTTGTATAGCTGCATCATAAACGGCCTTTGAATCCAATTTGTCTTTTGGTACTTTTCTCAGCAAACTATCTGCCTTACTTTTTTCAAGCATTTCTATAGCAGTCAGTTTAACACCGGTTGCCGAGGCATAACTTTCTAATGAGCCTTTTTTACCCGTTCCTTCATGCAATCTTCCATCTGGTATAACAATAGTATGTCCCAGTTCGCCGGCAAATCCGTCATGACCATATATTAATTGTCCGTTGGCAACAATACCGCTTCCTACACCGGTGCCAAGCGTAATCATAATGTAATCTTTCATCCCTTTTGCTGCCCCATACATCATTTCACCCAATGCAGCGGCATTAGCATCATTTGTTAGGACAACCGGAAGCTTAAACTTTTCTTCAATCATCTTTGCTAATGGAATAATTCCTTTCCATGGGAGGTTAGGGGCGTATTCAACGGTACCTGTATAAAAATTACCATTGGGTGCGCCAACACCAATTCCTTTTATCCTTCCGATACCACCAGCCTTTTCTATGAGTTCTCCAAGGTTCATCTGCAGTTCATCAATAAAAGGTTCCACCTCCAGGTGCTTTTTGGTTGACATTTCTCCCGAGAATAAAACATTACCATCCCTGTCAACAATTCCATACTTGGTTCCGGTACCACCTATATCTATACCAATGGCTAATTGTGGTAAAACCGGTGACGCAATCTTTTTTGCCATATTTTTTTTTATTTCAGTTAGTATTCGAATTAAAATAGTTCTTAGTGCCCTCCGCCGCCTTCTAATTTATCGTAGTCAATGCCTTGTTCTTTCAAAATAGATTTAGCTCTTATGGCATAAAAAGCTAAATAGGCAAAGCAGGCAACACCAACAAGATAAGACCATTGAATACCTAAAAGATTATTTCCCGCCAATACTCCCTGGGTTAAGCTGATAATACCACCTCCCATAATCATCATAATTAAAAAGCTTGCGCCTTCATTGGTATGTTTTCCCAAGCCTGCAATAGCCAATGTGAAAATACATGGCCATAGAGTGGAGCAGAAAAGCCCTACGCTTATAAAAGCATATACACTGGTTAAGCCATTACTGAGCATCCCAATAAATAAAGCAGTAATACCCATTAAGGAAAATATCAGTAATTGTCTGGCTGGGTTCCCTTTACTTAATAAAGTACCTATAATCATTGCCACAATTACAATAGCATAAATGTAAAATGGAGTAATATCATGGCTGGCAATTTTATTTACGAGTAAGAAAACACCAAATGCCAGGTAAGGCATAACAAAGTTGAGTATTTTTTTTGCACTGGCACTTACGCCAAATGCGCCAACAGAATTCGTCCATCTTCCTATCATCAAACTTGCCCAGAATAAAGAAACATAAGGAGCGATTTTTTCTGTTGGGAAAGGTAAGCCATCAGCAGTGATAACATGTTGTTTCATGAACTCAGGTAAATTACTGGCAGTACTTACTTCAACTCCTACATAAACAAATATTCCGATCATACCCAGCACCAGTTGCGGATAATTTAATGGACTGGTTTTATGTAATACCTTATTTGCCTGTCCTTCTGCTTCGTCAACAGCTATCGCTTCCAAATCAATTTTATTGGGTATGGATGAAAAACGGAATATCAATGCCACAATTAAAAAAGCCAATCCCAGAATAAGGTATGGTGTTTTAATACTTTCAATACTCGCAACACCTTTAGTACCTGCTGCCACTGTACCAAAAATGGCAAAGCTTACTAACAAAGGCCCGATGGTAGTACCAAAATTATTTACACCTCCCGCCATACTTAAACGTTGGGCGCCGGTTTTTGGATCACCCATAATAATTGCCAATGGATTGGCTGCTGTTTGCTGAAGCGAGAAACCAAGCCCTACAATAAACAAACCGGTAATCATTAAAGGGAAAGAAGCCGTTTGTGCAGCCGGATAAAATAATAAAGTTCCGATAGCAGAAATAATCAGTCCGTAAGATAACCCATTGCGGTAGCCCACTCTGTTTAAAATATCACCTCCACTTGCTTTAGATATAAAGAAGTAGATGAGCGAACCTACAGTGTATGCAACATAAAAAGCAAATGAAATCATTTGCGATTGCCATTGTTCAAGGTGAAGTTTTTCTTTAAAAACAGGAATGAGGATATCATTACTAGCTGCAACAAATCCCCAGAAAAAAAATACACTAATCAGTGTGCCGAATTGTGACCATTTGGTTTGGTGGCTCATAGCAATCGATTGTTTTAAGTTTAAAGGAGGTTGAAAATAAACAGTTTTTTTAAAAGCGTAAAAATTATGTTGACTAACGCCCATAAGTGTTGTTACTTTTTATTCTGTATTGAATCTTTAAATATTATTATTTCAATAATTCTCTTTAAGAATTTGCATATTGACAAAACCTCACTAAATTGAAATTCATTCAATCAAAATTAACTGCATGGAGATTTTACATGTTAGCGCAGAATGTTACCCGGTAGCCAAAGCGGGTGGCCTGGGGGATGTAGTTGGGGCTTTGCCAAAATATCTTAATGAAGCGGGACATATTGCAAAAGTGGTGATGCCAATGTACCGTACTAAATTTTTAATGGATAATGAGTGGGAAGTAGTTCATAAAGGTGCTGCTAATATGGGAGCATGGTGGTTTGAGTTTACCGTCATAAAAGAAAAAACAAACAAATTAGGTTTTGATTTATACCTCGTTGATATAAATGGCCTGCTGGATAGAGAAAAGATATATGGTTATGATGATGATGCAGACCGTTTCATAGGTTTTCAAATTGCAGTGCTTGATTGGGTAAATGCCTGGCAACATAAGCCTGATATTATTCATGTACACGACTATCATACAGGCTTGATTCCTTTTATGATGAAGAATTGTTATAAGTACAGCAGTTTAAATCATATTCCAACAGTTATAACCATTCATAATGCACAATACCAGGGATGGATGGACTGGAATAAAATTGCCAGCCTCCCTGAGTATGATACCTATAAATGGGGTGACCTTGACTGGCAAAATAAAATTAATCCACTGGCAAGTGGTGTTAAATGTGCATGGACAGTTACTACAGTTAGCTGGAGCTATTTAAATGAATTAAGAATTGAAGCAAACGGACTGGAGGCATTGTTTGAGTATGAAAAAGGAAAATGTGTAGGGATATTAAATGGAATTGATGTAAAAGTTTGGGACCCGTCTATTGATAAATATATAAAAGATCATTATTCAGCCAAAGATGTGGATGCAGGCAAGGCGAAAAGCAAAATGAAACTCTGCGAAACATTCAATCTTGATTTTGATAAACCGCTCATTGTTTTTATAGGAAGATTAGTAGGAGAGAAGGGTGCCGAATTATTACCCAATGTAGTAGGTGACAGCTTTTATTATATCGGCAGAAAAATGAATTTTTTATTCCTTGGCAGTGGCGAACCGGAAGTAGAAGGAAGATTAGAGGCAATGAAATCTATTGCTCTTGGAGATTATAATGTTTATGTAGGATATAATGAATCACTTAGTCACCTGATGTATGCCGGGGCAGATTTTTTGCTGATGCCTTCCAGGGTAGAGCCCTGTGGATTAAACCAAATGTATGCCATGCGCTACGGTACAGTGCCGATGGTTCGTAAAACAGGTGGATTGATTGATACAGTAAAAGATATTGGTGAACCGGGAGGATATGGTATAACTTACAATCATACTGCTGTGGGGGATGTTACCCATGGAATATGGAGGGCAATGGAATTATATCACAATAAAAAATTGCTTACTGCAGTAAGAGATAAAATGATGAACCTGGATTTTAGCTGGGAAACCAGTGTGCAGCATTATATTGATGTATATCAAAATTTGAAATAATTTATAAATCAGCTAACTTTCATTTTCTATTCCCGATTGTCAACTCATTAACTAATTATACTATGATAAGTAAAAGTGTTATCGCAATTATTCTGGGTGGTGGAGCAGGATCCCGTTTATATCCTCTAACAGCCAGCAGAAGTAAACCAGCGGTTCCCATTGCAGGCAAATACCGGTTGGTGGATATTCCAATTTCCAACTGTATTAATTCAAGCATCAACCGGATGTTTGTATTAACTCAGTTTAATTCAGCTTCACTTAACAGGCATATCAAGAATACTTATCACTTCAGTGCATTCAGTTCAGCTTTTGTTGATATTCTTGCAGCAGAACAAACACCAGATAATCCAGGATGGTATCAGGGTACTGCAGATGCGGTACGCCAGAGTTTACGGCATATTGCTCCATTTGAAAGTGATTATATATTAATACTTTCAGGTGATCAGTTATATCAAATGGATTTCCAGAAAATGCTGGATAACCATATACAGCGTGGCGCTGATATTTCAATAGCCACTATTCCGGTGGGCGACAGGGAAGCACCCGAGTTTGGTATTTTAAAAGAAACAGCTGATGGGTTAATTAGTTCATTTATTGAAAAACCTAAAAAGGACGTATTGGCAGATTGGACAAGTGACACTGGTGAAAATATGAAAAGAATGGGTAGAAATTACCTCGCCAGTATGGGCATTTATATTTTTAACCGCAAATTGTTGTTTGATTTATTAGAAGTTGAGAAGAAAGACGCTACAGATTTTGGCAAAGAAATTATTCCTGAATCAATTGATAAATATAAAGTAGCCAGCTATCAATACGATGGTTACTGGACAGATATAGGAAATATCTATTCTTTCTTTGAGGCCAATCTTGGCTTAACAGCGGATATCCCCGATTTTAATTTATTTGATAACAGCAAAGCTATTTACACCCGCAGCCGTATGTTACCACCCGCAAAAATAAGTGGTACTACATTAGAGAAAACATTGGTAACTGAAGGTTGCATCATCAATGCCAGCCGTATTGAAATGAGTGTAATTGGTATCCGCAGCCGTATTGGATATGGCACAACAGTAGTGAGTAGTTACATTATGGGTTGTGATTATTATGAAACACTGGAAGAAATGCAATACTCGCTGGAACATGGTCTTCCTAAATTAGGTATTGGTGAACGTTGCTATATCCGTAATGCTATCATTGATAAAAACTGCCGTATTGGAAATGACGTTCGCATAAACGGAGGTTCTCATCTTGAAAATACTGACCATTCTTTATATACTGTAAAAGATGGAATTGTAGTAGTGAAGAAAGGGGCCATTTTACCTGATGGATTTGTGATTTAATTTATCCTGGTAAACTTTATTTATAAAACACCGGCTTTTTATTACGCTGGTGTTTTTTA